>JBFMDG010000262.1:0-9196 GCA_040754135.1 Verrucomicrobiota bacterium | reverse complement strand
TTTTTTTGTGCACAGACTTTCTGTCATTCAGGGCTCATCCCCAGGAGATGATAAGTGGCGTGCGAAATGAAGTCGAAAGCCTTGGAAGTTGGGGCAGGCGGTGGGGACTGGCGCACCCATCAGGAGTTGAACCTGAAACCTTCTGATCCGTAGTCAGATGCTCTATCCAATTGAGCTATGGGTGCACCCAAAGGCCGTGCAAGATACAAACCAGGGCTCGACCGCGCAAGCGATTATTCACGCCGATCGTTCCCCCGAAAAACCCATCGTTTAGCCTCACTCCGCAGTCTTCCTTCGCGTTGTTTGGGGTGTTTTGCGGCGGAACATCCCTCCGCAATGCTCCTGCGCCTGCCCCACACACGCGTCGGCCAAATCCCGAGGGTCAATTCAGTTTTCTTCTGGATTGCCACCAGCGCGTTGACGGCGATGGTGCAGAACGAGCGAAAGGATTGATTATGGCCCACGAAAAATATCAGAGCTGTATCGACGCATGCCACGCATGCGCGACGGAATGCGAACATTGCGCGAGCGCGTGTTTGAAGGAGGAGGATGTGCAGAACATGACGCGGTGCATCGAACTCGATTGGGATTGCGCGCTGATCTGCGCGGTCGCCGCCAAATTCATGGCCCGCGATTCGGAGTTTGCCGAAACGATCTGCCGTCAATGCGCCGAGATTTGCCGGGCGTGTGGCGAGGAATGCCGCAAACACCAGGTCGATCATTGCCAGCGTTGCGCAGATGCCTGCGAAAAATGCGCCGAGGAATGTGAACGAATGGCGGGCGCGATGGCGCATGGCGTATGATGCCCGGCATGATTCTGTGGTGGATGATCGGCGTGCTGCTGGTCATCCTCCTGGTGGTCGCCATCATGCGTTTGTGGCGAGGCAACAAACCATAACCGCTCGGGATCCAGGCCACTCGCAAGCTAAGGCCGATCGGACAGAAACTCGACCTTGGCGCTTAACTCGGGTGTCAAAAAGCGATCGGGATTGCGGATTTGGACCTTCACCTGGAGCGTTCCTTTTTGCCGGTTCGCTTCCGGGGCAATTTCGGCAACGTACCCGTCGTAGGATTTATCGAGATAAGCCTCCGGACTGACGCGGCATTTTTGGTTGAGAAACACCTTCGCCAGATCGGACTCATTCAAATCCACTTCCACTTGCATATCTCGGGTGTCCGCGAGAGCGATGAGGGTCGTGCTTGGACCGCGCGTGCCTCCAAAACTTTGCGGCATTACCAGCTCATTTGGATCGACCAGTTTTTCGAGGACAACCCCGTTGATGGGCGACTTGATCACGGTCCAATCGAGGTAAGTGCGGATCAACATGAGCTGGCCTTCGAGTTCCTGCACATTGGCCTTGGCGGAGGCCACGGCGAGGCGCGCATTGTCCTCGATTTGTTTCGATTCGACATTTTGCTTTGAGAGTTCACGAATGCGCTCGTATTCCAGCTCGGCGCGTTCGACCGCAACTTTGGCGGCAGTCAGGCGCCCTTGTGTTTCCGCCAATCGCGCCTTGAACTCGGCGTCATCGAGCAGCACGACCACTTGTCCATTGGTCACTGCGTCTCCTTTTTTGACACCGATCCAATTGACGACGCCCATGAAGCGGGGGCTGAGTTCGATGCGCTCGCGATTGATGATGTAGCCGCTGACGGTCAGGACGGGAGCATTCGCTTTGGGCGGAGCGTTGGTGGCTGGCGGCAGGGCTTCGGGGCGTGGGCGCGTCGATTGCGTGAGGGCCACGGAGTTCGAACTGTGTTTGCCGACAAAAATGCGCTGGGCATCACCCTTTTTCGGCCAGGCTAAAAAGGCGGCGACGCCGGTGAAAACGGCGACCGCTGCAAAAATCATCATGGGGGAAAGTTTGGGCCGTGTTTTGGCTTCTTTCTCGATGCGTAATCGTTCGAGTTGATCGGGGTTCATATCGCTTTCAACGCGGCGATGACCGGCAGGCGCGAGGCGCGCATGGCCGGCAACAGGCTGCCCACAATACCCACGATTTCGGCAAAGACCATTCCTTTCAAGCCGAGCATCGGTGTGATGCGGAATTCAAAAACAGTTTCGCTGAACGTTTCGAAACCGATGGTGCCAGCGGCATAACCGTTCATGGGCAGGGCCAACAGAATGCCGGCCAGGCCGCCCAGCGCAGATAAGAACGCTCCTTCGACAATGAAGCTGAGCAAAATCGTGCGCCGCCGATAGCCCAGGACGCGCAAGGTGCCGACTTCGCGGGTGCGAGCGCCGACGCTCGCGTACATGGTGTTCATGGCGGCGAAGATCGCGCCGATGGACATGGCGGTGGCGAGGAAGTTGCCGAGCCATTTGATCGGCATCGCCGTCATGGTTTGCGATTTGTAGTACTCGACTTCGGAAATGGCGCGGAGGGTCAAACGTTTATCCTCTTCGATGCGCTGGATAAGGCGCGTCTTGGCCGATTCATCCACGGGCCGTATCAAAAAACTGGAATAATGTTCGCGATCGAAAATGCTCCGCGCTTCATCCGCATCGAGCCACACTTCGGAATCAAATGCGCTGCGCGCCCCATCCAACCAGCCCACCACCGTCAAATGCTCCGCCCCGGTTTTAAACGTGTCGCCGATATTGAAACTGGCGAAGCGGGCGGCCAGGCGGCGGCTCACCACCACCTCGCGCCGGCCGGGAATGAACCAGCGGCCGGCCGCCAGATGCACCTGGGGGCGCAGTTCGAATCCACGCGCCGACACGCCACGAAACAGGGCATTGGCCTCGCCGTTATTGTCGCGGCGCGGCAAATTCACCAGCACGAGCACATCGGCGCTGATCAACGGCTGCTGCTGATCGTTGCGCGCAATGTCGTCGAGGTACTGGATCGACCGGAGCTGTTCGCGAGACACCAGGCTGCTCGATTCCGCGGTGGATCCTTTGCGCACGATGATGATATTGCGCGGATCGCCGGTGTTGGCGCTGCTCTTTTCCAACCCGATGGCCATCGATTGCACCAAAATGTAAACCGCAACCACCAGGGCAATGCCCAACACCGTCGCCACCGTGGCGCGCCAGCGAACCAGCACATTGCGGATGTTGTATTTGAGCGGCAGAGCCATGGCGTGAAAAGAAGCTTCAGTCGAGTGTCTTCAAACCATCGACCACCGTGGTACGCGCCACAGAGATCGAAGGCGGAATGCTTGCGAGAATGCCCAGCGAGCAAGCAATCAAAAAAGCCAGCCCCATGATTTTGGGTGTGACTTCGAAATAGAGAAAAATTCCTTTGGACATTTTGTTGATGTCGATGTTGTGGAAAAAGAGCCAGGCGCCGCCGGCGCCGAGGAGCGCGCCGGCCATGGCCAGCCCGAAACTCTCGGCGAGAATGAAGGCGACGAGTTCTCGCAATTTGAAACCGAGCGCTTTCAAAACCGCCAATTCGCGAAACCGCTCTCGAATGGCCATGCTCATTGTGCTCACGGAAACCAGCAGAAGCGTGAAGACCACCACTGTGCAGATGGAACCGATGAGGATTTTGATGTTGCCCCACATCGAAACAAAACTGAGTTGAAACGCCCGCTCCGTTTCCGCGCGCACTTCGTTGGCGGTGTTGGCGAACGCCTTGTTGATGCGATCGATGACCGCTGGAGCTTCTTCCAATGAACTGGCCCTCACCCACCAGGTGCCCACCACTCCCTGCCCGCCCAGCGCTTCGTCCATGTGCTTTTGATGAAAAAACATGGAGCGATCGTCGAGGGTGCCCGAATAGCTCCCCACGATTTTCAAATCAAGATCGCAAGGCCAGAAAGTTCCTTTCAATTTCATGCGGTCGCCAATCTTAAGTTGATACCGTTCCATCGTGTCGCGCCCTACCACGCACGAACCGCGGTCGGCGATCCATGCGGCCACCTGCTCCGGCGGCATCACGGCATCGACAAACACATTCGTAAACGCCACCGGATCGACGGCAAACTGAGCGAAGGTGGTGAATTTTTCGTCGCGATAAATGCCGCCAAAAAATGTTAGCGGCGTGATCGCGGCGATTCCCGGAATGCGTTCAAGGACTTGCCTCTGGCGCATCGGCAAAGGCGTGGCGATGGAAACTTTACTGCGAACGGCAATCCGCAAAGAGGCGCCGATATCCTCGGGCGGCACGGTCATTTCGCGCAAAGCCACGAGCAACGTGACGAAAAGAAAGAGGCTGACGGCCACGCTCAGGACCGACAAGGCGGCGCGCCGTTTGTTTCGAAGAGCGTTTTTGAGTATGAAAGTTCCGATGCTCATGGGCCTTTTAATGGCTGGCCGCGGCCAGTTCGGCGCCATTCAGGAGTTCGCCCTTTTCAAGATGGATGGTGCGGGAGGCGAACGCGGCGGCTTTAGGATCATGCGTCACCATGATCACGGTTTTTTTGGCGGTGCGACTGAGCATTTGCAGGATTTGCAGGACTTCGTGGGCCGAGTGCGAATCCAGATTGCCGGTTGGTTCGTCCGCGACGACAAGGCTCGGATCGGTGACCAAAGCGCGGGCGATGGCTACGCGCTGTTCCTGGCCGCCGGAAAGTTGTTTCGGCAAATGTTTTTTGCGATCGGAAAGGCCAACGAGATCGAGCGCGAGCTCGACCTGATCGCGCCGGCGTTTGCGGCTGATTTTGGTCAGGAGCAAGGGCAATTCGACATTTTCATACGCGGTGAGGACGGGGATGAGATTGAACGTTTGAAAAACGAAACCGACATTTTGATTGCGCCAATCGGCCAGGGCCGACTCGTTCAGTTTGGCGAGATCAACTCCTTGCACACGGCACTCGCCTTCGCTGGGCCGGTCAATCCCGGCAATGATGTGGAGGAGCGTCGATTTGCCCGAGCCGGAGGGACCCATCAACGCGAGAAACTCTCCTTCGCGAATCACGAGGGAAATGCGGTTGAGCGCGACCACATGGATTTCGCCCTGTTGAAAAACACGCGAAAGCGAGTTGATAACCACGATATCGCCGCGACTCATGCGCGGAAAGTAGCGGGCCGACGCTCCCCCCGCAAGCTCATGGAGTCGGACACGCGCTTTGTTCTGCGTGTGACGAACGAGTGGGACTTGAAAATTTCCAACAGCCGCCGGAACGGTAGCGCCTCACTTGTGCAGTCGAATTCCGAATGCAGGCGGTCCGCGTAGAGCCAAACCTTATTTTCAAAATACGTGACTCCGAAATCGTCTCCTTGTCTGAATTGCGCCGGCGAAGAGGCATATGTTGTGCTAAATTTCGCTCGCTTTTGCATTCGCATGCGAAAGTCCTACCAAAATAGGGAACTAGGCCGCCCGTCTTCTGAGTGGAGGACGGGCGGTTCTCTTTTAAAGCATTTCCAACCCCGGCTCGATGGATTGCGCACGCCGCTTATTTTGCTTCAGCGAAGCGGCGAAAATTCTTCACTCGATGGAACGTGAGATAATTGGCGTCATGCTGATTGTGCGCGCCGCCAGTGGCGTCATCAAAAGCAGTGCGGACTACCGCGAGGAGATCCGGTCCAGAAATCAACCAATCCGCATATTGAAATCCATGATGCGCGCGATCCGGATGCTGCAGGACGATCGTTCGCACCTGCCATTGACGCAGATCTGGCGATGAGATCAGCGCCAGCGTATTTCGCGTGCGCTCGGGATTCGGATTGCGATGCGCTTCCGGAACGTCATTCGACAACGACCAATACAACCGGCTGAGCGAATCAAATCGGATCGTGAATTTTTTGCAGCCGCCTGGAAAATCAATAAACCCGCGCTCGGGATCAAACGTGGCGTTGCGCCCATCCGCGCTTACTTCAATCACCGCAGCTTTCTCCGAACCGGCGCGATAATCGACGCGCAGGATGTTCAATAACCGACCGTCAGGCGCGACCACGGCATTGCCTTCGAGCCAGCCGCCAAATTTTCCGTCGAGCCATTCCGGGTTGTAGCCGAGGCGATTGCTGCAGGTCCATTGCTCCGCTTCGAGCAGATTTGCCTCGACCGGAATCGACATCATGAATGCGCGAAAATGTTTGGCCCAACCAGCCGGACCCATCGCATCTTCCATCGCGCGCCACAGGCGGCCGTTGTGCTCGAGGACGGGAACCGGAGCGCAATGATACTTCGCGTCCGCCAACAGCAAGCCATTTTTGCGGTCCTTCGGTTCCGTCCAGGTCCGTCCGCCGTCGGTGGACTTACGGATGACCACGAATCCTTCCTGTCGCGATGTGCCGAGCAAATAAAGCGCGTCGCGATGGAGGAAGAGCGACGACCAAAACTGTCCTTCCACTTCGGAAAGTTTCCTCCACGTTTCTCCCGTATCGGCCGAGGCAAATATGACAGTGCGGCTTTGGGTTGTGCCGGGACCAAACCAATCGTGCGAGGCCAGCAGGGAATGATCTCTGAGCTGAACAATTGAAGGCGAGCCGACATATTGGCGTGTCACCGCCGGGCTGTGGTCAATGATGACTCCTGGAATCTCCGCGGCTTGATTCGTGCAAAGCGGAATGGCAGCAAAAAGCAAAGCCAACACATCGACTACAAACTTCATGCGAGCACAGTGACAAAATGGAGACGCAGAGGCAATCTCAGGCCCGCGCTTTCTTCAACGCGCGTTCAAAGGGGTCGTGAAATATTTTGGCTTCGAGAACCGGACACGCGCTGGGGCTTACAAAGCCGCGGTCAACTGCTCAATGAAATCTTTGTCGATTGTAAAAGCAAAAGTGAATTAGGGGCGAGAGGCCTGTCCTCTGGTGTTTTCCGCGTTGTTGCGGCTGAGATTGCCGCGGTCCGGACCGCGGGTCTGCCACCCGCGGCAGCCTTGGCTGTTGGAAAGGGTTGAATCCTTTCGCTTTGCTTGACCTTTTGAGTTGTTTTTTGCACTCTGGCGCGCGTGGAAAATCGCCTCGGATCTCCGCCAGGCATCAGGCAATGCGGCCCGAGCTTTTCCTCCACAAATCGATATTTGAACCTCAATCAGCGAATCCCACTTGGCCTCGAAAACTCTTAAAGTCAGTGTCGCCGGCAAAGAAATCGCCGCTGCTCTCGAATCCAAAATCAGCAAGGACGATCTTTACGGGCGCGTCGAACATGTCATTGAACAGGGCGGCAAACGGATGGAGCGCGGCTGGCTCCTGCCGGATGGCCCCATCTTCCGCAAAAGCCAGGTGGCCATGACCTCGGTAGATCCGGAAGGTTCTCCCGCCGAATCCCCTGAAATTCATTGCGCCGGGCAAAAGATGGAATTGCGCCCCAGTTCCTTCGAGCAAGTCGAAGCGCTCGAGCCCATTCCGCTCGAAACCCTGGCGCGTTTTGTCACCACCGATGTTTATCCGCTCGAAATCACCGGGCTGGCTCCGGGGGTTTATCGCGGTCAATTCAATTATCGGAAATCCGCCCGGCCACGCGACGCGCTTGTGCTGGTGCGCGAGGATGGCGCCTTTCTTTTGGTGGGACAGCTCAAGGCATGTCCGATGGTTGAGCGGACGATTGCCTATCAGTTTTTCGACGCGGCGAGCAGCCCGGCCGATGAAGCAGGCGATCCACTTGATTTCAGCATGATGTAATCGCCTATGCTTACGATTCATTTGGAAAGCGAAGGACGCAGCGCGCGCATCGGTTTGAGCTCGCCGCCTGCGGAAAAATCGATGCCGCCGCTCGAACAGGTGACGAGCGCGGGCCGCCTGAAACGGATCCAGGCGCTCAACGGCCAGATTCCGATGGGATCAGTCACTGCCAGCCAATTGATCGACGGCGATCCGGAACTGGACTTGCAGGGCGCCGGGCGTTTGATGCGGGATGCCACCGCCGTTTATCTCGACACCTCGGGGGACCAACCGATCATCGCCACCGATTTCAAGGAGATGGAAATTGTTTACACTCCGGAAGGGCAGGAAAAGGAACGCCGTTCGAGAGTCTATCGAACCGCCAACATCGATACCACCACGCCATTGAAAATCGTGCGCCGTTTGCCGGCGAAGGAGTGCCTGACGCGATTTGTGTTTCGGGGCATGCAACAACTCCTGCACACGGACGGGTTAACGTTCGATTTTCTGTTTGGCCTGGCAAAATCGCTTCAGGAATCGCAAAGCATGGCGTTGCTGGGCGCCGGGCCGAAGGGAGCGGGCCCCTTGGTGCTGCGCGATGGCGGGTCGCCCTTTCGCGCGTTTCTTTATGGCCAGGTGGAAGGAACCGGTGAGCAGGCGCGGTATCGATTGCTTCTCCTGCTTTCAGACCAGGAACTCAAACGGCCAGCCACATCGGCCCCGGCCCCATGATTGACACGGCAAGACTGATTAAGAAGAGCGGCGATTACGCATTCGCACCGCGCGGCGCCGTCACCGACCGCGTATTGCTGGAAGTGGCCGAACAATATGAAACTGAGGTGACGAATCGGTTTGTGGCCATCAAGCCTTCCGATCTGGCTCTGCGGTATGGTCCGGAGAGCCGGGTGCTCGAAACGACCAAGTACGATGGCGAGGGCGTCTTCATTTATTTCGAAGCGGGCAAGCCGGTGGAGATTTTTGCTTTCAACGCTCCGTCGGGCCGGGTGCGTGTGGGATTGCCGTGCTTGAAGGAATTGCTGACCAGATTGAAGGCGCGCGGCACGAAAAAAACTTTGCTCCGCGCGGAGTTGTATTTGCGTGAGACTGTGGATGGCCGCCGTTGCGCCAGCGCCGATGTCAGCCGCGCCAGCTATTCGAATGATCCGGCGGATGCGGGGCGATTCCGGCTCGCGCTGCTCGATGTGATCATGCTCGATGGGCGCGATATGCGCGTGCATCAGTCGGATTTTATGACCATCTGGAAGTTGCTTGGCGAAATGGCCGGCGCCAATGCTGGGGATTTGATCCATCGGGCCGAAGGCGGCGAAGTGAATGGCGGCGATTTGATGCGCATTTTTTCGGAGAAGACTTGCGGCGGGTTGGAAGGGCTGGTGATCCGGCGGCTGGATCGCGCTGAAGTTTGCAAATTGAAACCGCGCCTGACTATCGATGCTGGCGTTGTGGGTTTTGTCGAAGGCGAATTCGAAGGCAACTACGGGATGTTATCGCTATTGACGGCGCTCGCTTACCCGGCGGCCGGCGGCAGCGTGCATGTGCAATCGGTGGCACGGGTCGGATCCGGATTTAACGATCAGGACCGGGTCGATTGGCTCGGCCGGCTTTCCGCGCTGCGGGTGGATGCGCCGTTGGCAATGAGTGATAGCGACGGACGGCCCATTCGGTTTGTGCGCCCGGGGC
>JBFMDG010000261.1:0-9208 GCA_040754135.1 Verrucomicrobiota bacterium | reverse complement strand
AGCCAATGGAGCGACCAACGCGCCGCCGCAAGCGCCGACGCCATGAACGAGAAGAAAAAAAATCCGACGGCGCCACGGGGCGGCACTGTGCCGGTTGCGGGGCCTGCGCGCGCCGACGATATCGAGCCGAGCGCAGGAAAGGCGGCAGTGCCGGTGTGGTTGATTCTGCTGTTCGCCCTCTTATTTTTCTGGGGACAAGTTTATCTCGACCATCACGGCGGCGGATTCAGCGCTCAGGTTTACGAACCATTTAATCGATTTGAGGATGTGGATGCGTTGCGTCCCAAAGGCGGATTGGAAGCCAAGCTAGCCTTAGGCAAGGCGCGCTATGAAGCGCTTTGCGCGCCGTGCCATCAATCGAGCGGACTTGGCACTCCCGGCCAATTCCCGCCGCTCGTTGCCTCGGAATGGGTGCTCACTGCCGGGCCAGGCCGCATGACACGCGTCGCGTTGCACGGCCTGACCGGACCCATCATCGTCAAAGGACAACCGTTCAACGGCGCCATGCCTCCAATGGGCGAACCCCGCATGGGCGGGACCTTGACCGAAGAGGAACTCGCCGCGGTCCTGACCTACGTCCGCCAGAGCTGGGGCAACAACGCCTCGGAAGTGACCATCGATCAGGTTAAAGCCGTCCGCGCCGCCACTGCCGATCGCAATTCTCCTTGGACCGCCGACGAACTGACCAAAGTTTCGGAAGGCGAATAAATCTCCGAAATTACTTAATTCCCGTTTCTTCTTTTTATCGGATCGGGCCGACGTACTCCGTGGCCACGACAATGTCATCGAACCAGACACGGTTGATTGAATTTGGTTTGGCGACGCGATTTTGGCGGGCTGCATTTTCGGTGACGTAATGGAGCAGCCAAAAGAAATTGATCTTCAAATCCTGATTGGTTCGCCAGCGGAATCCTGGAAAAATATCGCCGCCCTCCTTCACCAGCGTGAAGCCCATGCCCGTCCAACGGCTGTGCCGGGAGCCAGGACCGAAATGCGCGACCGGTTTGCCATCGAGCCACAACGCGAGTTCGCCGTCGGATTTATCCGGCGCCGAGTTGCATTGAACCATGACTTCCACGCATTGCCAGCGATCGCGCGGCACCAATGCTGGCTCGGGGGGCGTCAGGCTGTTGCCCCAAAATTTTCCGTCCGCGGACCCTTTCATCTCGTTCCAATAAACATAAAAATTCCACGCGCCCGGCGGCTGGTACCGGCCATAATTTCCATACGGCTCGATTCCGATGGTGAACCGATCGTCGCCGCGCGGACGTTCGCCAGCGCCACCTTGAGCCCAGGCTGTTGGTGGAAAATAGCCGCCCAGTGTGACGAAATGATGGATGTAGGCGGCTTCGGTCTCGCCGGGAAACTTGACGTAAAATCGCGCAAAAACTTTTTCCAGTGCGCGCGGCAATCGCCGATAAAGATGCCCGCCGGTGTTTTGGCCGAGCGTCGCCGTCATTTGCAACGAGCGTTTGCCTGCGCTGCCTTCGGGAACGTCCCGGCTGAATTCGAGCACCTTGCCCTCTTTGTTGCTGATTTGTTCCCAGCGTTTGCCCAGATCACCGACCTCGCCCTCCTCAAAATTCTCCGCCCACACCACTCGCGGATCGCGTTCGATGCCGGCGTCACCCGGATACTTCGCCGCCAGGCCCGTGACGGCAGAATCGCTGCTTGGAACTGAATTTTCGGCCGGCACACCGAGCCGTTCGAGGCGTTCGCGCGCCACACGATCGATCCAGGTCTGGCGAAATTCACGGCGCAGATTCTGAAAAGCAACGATGGCCTCATTGGTTTTGCCTTCGCGCCATCGCGCCTCGGCTTGCTTGAATTCTTCTTCACCAACGGTCAGCGCTTTGTGGCTGATCTCGACCGCTTCGGTGACGCTGATGGTTTCAGGGACTTGTTCAAGCACCGGTGGATTTGGATCGGTGAGAATGCCGTAAGCGGCTGGCGAACGTTCCCGAAACAAACGGGCGCGCATGTCTTGTTGATGATTCATCGCATCGCCCCCTTCGCGTCCGGCGCGCGGATTGATTTCCGCAATTGCCAAAGTGTCGGCGCCCTTGGCTTCTGCCAGAATTTTCCCTTGCGGCGAAATGATCATCGATCCGCT
The DNA here is from genome assembly GCA_040754135.1 of Verrucomicrobiota bacterium. Lineage (GTDB taxonomy): Bacteria > Verrucomicrobiota > Verrucomicrobiia > Limisphaerales > SIBE01 > JBFMDG01. The sequence continues at coordinate 7,095 of JBFMDG010000261.1, read as the reverse complement.
GCCGCGTTGGGCCACCACGATGTAAACGAAATTCTCGACCGCGCGGGTCCGAAACGCGGCGCGACTGATATCCTCGTCGCCAATGGCGGCGCCGCCGAGAGTCGGATGAAAGATGATATCGGCGCCGGCGAGTGCGAGGCAGCGGGGCGCTTCGGGAAAAACCATATCGTAGCAAATGAGCATTCCGATTTTGCCGAGTTCGGGGGTGGCGAACACGGGGAAGGTTTGGCCGCGTTTTTTGTCCAGTTCATGCACCGGCATATTGACCTTGTGATAACGGCCAATTTCTTTTCCATTGCGGCCGAGCAGAAAAGCAGTGTTTCGCAGGGATCCATCTGGCTCGATGGTGTCGTTGCAGCAGATCAAATACATGCCATGCGAGGCAGCGGCGCGTCCCAAACGATCGAGCATGCGCTCGACGGCTTTTGGCAAAACGTCAGCGGCTCGGTCGGAATGTGCCGCTTCCCAATGGCCCAGCCCGAGCGTGTCTTCGGGAAAAGCGATGGCATGGCAACCGGCCGCACCCGCTTTGTGGATCAACGATTCGAGCTCCCCCAGCGATTGTTCGACGCGCGCCAGGACCTCGGCCGGATCGGTGATGCGATAGTCGATCAGCCGCGCTTTGGGTTGAGCCGCGGCGATGCGCACGAACCCCTTTGGCGCATTGATTTCATCTGCGCGGAGGCTCGGGATGTTCCAGCTCACGAGCATTATCCAAAACGCCAAAATTCCGGTCCAGCTCCGCACCGTCATCCGATTTGAATTTTTCCTCATAACAACAAGTGTCACTGCAATCGCCCGCATCCATTTGTGCAACGCTACCACCCCGCAACTCCCACACCCTTCGTAACTCATTTAACCATTTAACCATTTAACTCATTTAACTACGTACCTTGGTCACGCTTCACGCCACACTCCACTCCGCGTTACGCAGCGGCATCGCGCGGATGCGGACTTGCACCGCGTTGAAGAGGGCATTGCCGATGGCGGGCGCGATCCCGATGATGGGTGTTTCGCCGGCGCCGACGGATGGCAGGTCGGGGCGGTTGAGCAGAATGGTTTCGATGGGCGGGACGTCTTTGAAACGCGGCACACGGTATTGAGAGAATTGGCCATTGAGAATTTTTCCATCTTTGAAACGCATTGCTTCGGTCAACGCGCCGCCGAGTCCTTGAATGATGCAACCTTCGACCTGGGCCTTGAGGTTGGCCGGATTTTGAATAGCGCCGCATTCGTAAGCTTCCACGATGCGCACGACACGAAAGGCGCCTTTGGCTGGGTTGGCTTCAATTTCCGCGCAGCACGCCGCGTAAGAACCTTTTTCGATGCCGCAGGCGAGTCCGACGCCAGTGGTTTGCCGGGAGTTGTTTTTGCGCCAGGCATTTTTCCAGCCGAAACGTTCGGTGGCGGCCAGAAGCACGGCGCGCAAACGATCGTTGGTGAGGTGGCGAAGCCGAAACTCCAGCGGGTCGGCCCCGGCCAGGACAGCGAGCTCGTCCATGAACGATTCGCGCGCAAAAGTATTGGCGGTTGAAGCCAGGGCGCGATAGGAGCCGCTGCGCAGCGGTTGATCGCAACTTTTGAATTCGGTCTCGACGTTTGGAATGGCGTAAGGCGTGGCAATGGCGGATGGGCCGGAATTGAAGTTCACATGCTGCCAGGCAATGAGAGCCCCTTTATCATCCAATGCGGCGGCCAGATCGATCACGCCCGCCGGGCGGAAATAGGCCCAGGTGAATTCCTCATCGCGCGTCCAGCGCAACGAGACCGGCCTGTTGACCGCCTTGGCCAATCGCGCCGCTTCCACAGCCGCTTCCCCGGAATGTTTGCCGCCGAAACCACCGCCGGTATCGGGGACGATCACGCGGACTTTCTCCGCTGGAATCCGAAAGGCCTGGGCCAAATCGCTTCGCACTCGTGCAGGCTGCTGCGTCCCGGTCCAGACGGTGAGCTGTTCGCCGCTCCATTCCGCAACCGCGGCGCGCGGTTCCATCGGTGCGTGCTGGATGTAAGCAATTTCGTAGCTCTCGCGAAGCACCTTGGCCGCGCTTTTGAGCGCTTCCGCAGGAGAACCTTTGACGTCCGGCCGCGATCGAGCAGAGGCATGCGTGCGCAGGTGTTGGAAAAGATTGTCACTCGACGGATGAGGCGCCGTGTTCCATTTCGCGGTTTTCGCGACCGCTTCGAGCGCCTGTTCGGCGGTGAATGAATTTGGCGCGGCGCAGCCGATGAAGTTGCCGTCCCGAATGGCGGTGACGCCGCTCATCGCCTGGGCGGGCGCCAGATCAATGGCTTCGAGCTGAGCATTGAAAGCCGGCGGCCGCAGAATTTTTCCAAAAAGCATTCCCGGTCGCTTGATGTCGGAAGGATAGCGATGCGCGCCTGTGACAATTTCGATGGCGCTCACGCGGCGAGCGGGGGTGCCAAGGACGCGCCAGTGCTCGACTTCAGTCACGGTCGCTCCGGGAGCAATTTCGCGCTTGAGAACATCCGCGTATTTCTCACCTGCAAGATCGGCATAACCAAACTGGCGCCCATCCTGAAGACCTTGAATTTTTCCGTCGCGGATCGAGAGGGTGTTCGGCTCGACCTGAAAATGCGCGGCGGCAGTGTCGATCAAAAGCTGCCTTGCGGCGGCGCAAGCTTTCCGCACGGCCGGCACGGTCGAAGGTGTGGTGCGGCTGCCCGCTGTGCCGCCGTCGTCCGGCACGACCGCGGAATCGGCCATGATCAATCGAATTTGTTCGAGGCGGACATGGAGTTCCTCCGCGGCCGCTTGAGTCAACTGGGTTCGTGATCCTTGACCGACTTCAACTTTGCTCGTGAGCACGGTGATGGTTCCGTCGGCGGCAATGTGCAATCGCTGCGCGAGGGTGCTTGGGCCGGCGGAACCGCGCCCGGCTCGCTGTCCGAAAACGGAGGGGACCGCCACTGAAATCACCAGCCCGGCGCCCAGCACCTGGACAAAATCGCGCCGGCTCAATTCGAAATGATAGCGGGGCGGCTCGTGCAATTCGTATCGTTCCGGCTCCGTGAACTCGAACGGGTCGTAGTTCATGCCGCCTCCTTTCCCCGCGAACCGGCGGCGCGTTCGACGGCATTCAACAGGTTCACATAGCCGCAGCATCGGCAGAGGTTGCCGTTGAGCGCTTCGATGATTTGTGCGCGCGTCGGTTGGGGCGTTCGTTTCAGCAAGGCAACCGTGGTCATGATCATGCCCGGCACGCAATAGCCGCATTGCATCGCGCCTTCATTGACGAAGGCTTCCTGCACCGGATGCAGCTTCTCGCCTTGAGCGAGGCTTTCGATCGTTTCCACATGCCGCCCTTCGACCTCCGAAATATCGGTCAGACACGAGCGCACAGGATTGCCGTCTATTAACACCGTGCAGGCGCGGCATTGGCCCTCGCCGCAACCATATTTCGTCCCGGTCAAGCCAAGATCCTCCCGCAACACTTCCAGCAGCGTCCGGCGAGGATCGGTCGAAAGGCGCTGCGGTTTTCCATTGACAGTGAATTGCACGTTCGCACTCATGAGGTCAGTCGAGACAAGTTTCGCCGCATTCTAATTCCACGCATTTGGCAGCAAAAGACGAATCTCCGTGACAGACGAAGAAACGTCCGATGGCCGATTTGGTGAATCCGAGGAAAGCGGCATCATAGGGTCAAGGGCAACGCACTTGTGACAGGATCGGTGGTGCTTCGGTTTCAGTCCGCACTTTGAGCAACCGCCAGGAGAGGAGGAAATCTGGTCGAGTTGCGCGGCGGCAATACGCGACGGTCCGCCTGCCTCACGAATTGACGCTTGAGCAGATTTCCATCACACTCCGCCCTGTTCCGGGGGCGACAATGGCAGCGCGGGTTGACCAGGTCGAAGTTCAATGAATTCAGATTCTCACTCACAAACGAGCCAGACTCGTGAGGAACTCCTGATCCAGTTGGAGGCGCTTCGCCAGGAACTCGCCTTGACCCGGCTGCGCCAGGAATCCCTGGAAAGCGTTTCCCCTTCGAGAGTGGTCGAGCAACTGATGTTGCTGGCAGAAGCGTCCAAAGCCCTTTTCGGCTCTCCCAACCTCGAACAGGTCTTGCCCGGCATACTGGACTTGTCGCGCCACATGATTTCGGCCGATGGCTATGCGGTTTGGCGTGTGGTCTCGGGATCGGGCTGGAAAGCGGTTTGTCACTCGGGAATTTCCCGCAAATATCTCGAGGCGGCTGCGGCCGCTTCCACCGCGTCGTTGGCCGTGCCGCGCCATCCGGTGATGATTGAGGATGCGGATTTGGAGGCGCGTTTCGAAGTTTCCCGCGAGTTACGGCAGGCGGAGGGCATCCAATCCATGCTCATGTTGCCGCTGCCGGTTCATGGTGAATTATGCGGTCTGCTCACATTCTATTATCGCCAGGCACATCGCTTCAACGCCGTCGAAGTGCAACTCGCCACTGCTTTGACCAATCTGACCGGCGCGGCCATTGCCAGCGCCGAACTGTACGAACGCGAAACTCACCTCCGCTCCGCTGCGGAAACCGCCGTGCGCGCCTTGCACGATTCGGAGACGCGCTTTCGCGTCGCCGCGGAATGCGCGAGCGACCTGATTTACGAGTGGGATTTGCGGCGGGGAACGGTGGCCTGGTTTGGCGATATTGATCTGGCGCTCGGTTATTCGCCGGGCGGTTTTCCGCGCACCCGCACCGGTTGGGAGCAGCAGTTGCACGCGGAAGATATCGGCATGGTGCAAAGCGCCGTTCAACAACATTTCGAGACCGGTCAGGCATTTTTGCAGGAATACAGAATTCGTCATCGTAACGGGCGGTTTCGGTACTGGATCGATCGCGGCAAGATTCTGCGCGATGCTCATGGCAATCCGTGCGTCTGGATCGGCGTGACCAGCGACATCACCGATCAAAAAAAGCACGAGCAAGAGAAGGAGTTGCTCGTCGCCCAGGCGATCGGCCAGCGGCAGCGCCTGGTCGATCTGGTGCGGAGTGTTCCGGGTGTGGTTTGGGAGGCCTGGGGCGAGCCGGACTCGGTGGCTCAACGCATTAATTTTGTTAGCGAATATGTCGAGCGCATGCTCGGTTACACGGTCGAGGAATGGCTCGCGACGCCCAATTTTTGGCTGACGATAGTTCATCCGGAAGATCGGGAGCGGGCTGGCCGCGTGGCGGCGGAATCTTTCGCGGCGGCATGTGATCATCGCAATGTTTTCCGTTGGGTGCGCAAGGATGGCCGTTGGATTTGGGTCGAGGCGCATGCCACGGTCATTCGCGATAAAGGTGGACGGCCGATCGGCATGCGCGGGGTGACGTTGGACATCTCGGAACGCAAGAAGGCGGAAGAGGCCATCAGTCAGCTGAATGAAGAGCTCGAACAGCGCGTGCGAATGCGGACGGCGGAGTTATTGGAGACGAACGAGCAGATGGAGGCATTTTGCTACACCGTCTCGCATGATCTGCGGGCGCCTTTGCGCGCGATGCAGGGATTCACGAAAGCTCTGGCGGAGGATTACGCGGAGTGTCTGGATGAAACAGGGCGCGATTACGCGCGGCGCGTTGGCGCGGCCGTCACCCGCATGGATTGTTTGATCAATGATCTGCTCGAATACAGCCGGCTCAGCCGAATGGCGCTGCCGATCAATCCAATCGATTTGAATCCAGTGCTCGAAGCGGTGCTCGGCGACTTGCAACACGAGATCGAACGGCGCCATGCCGAAGTGCGCACCGCCCATTCGCTCCCGATCGTGCTGGGGCATCCGGTGGTTTTGAAGCAGGTGTTTTACAACCTCATTTCCAACGCGCTTAAATTTGTTCCTCCGGAAATCGCGCCGCGAGTGCTCATCTCGTCCGAATCCGGAGCAGAGCGCGTCCGTATCCTTGTTCGTGATAATGGCATCGGCATCGCCGCCCAACATCAGCATCGCATCTTTGGCGTCTTCGAACGCTTGCATCCAAAGGAGAATTTTCCGGGAACGGGCATCGGTCTGGCCATCGTTCGCAAGGGAGTGGAACGGCTCGACGGATCGTGCGGCGTGACCTCAAGTCCGGGCGAAGGCTCTCAATTTTGGGTCGAACTCAAGCCGGCTTCCCCTCCATCGGGCGCGCTGCCTTCCGTGTGATCTGAAACGCTCCGGAACCGTTCGACCTTCATGGAATTTCGCAGATCCTTTTCAGGGAGTCGCCTGATACCATCGACCGAGTTGAAACTCATACTGGCCCTGACTTCTCTCGGGTGAACGCACGGAAGTCCCGACTTGTGAGTAGAAGGTTCCGGCGAGATTTGTCTCCCAGCCAATTTCTGAGTCGGGAAGAAAGGTCTTGTGCCTCGATCAAACCTGAACACGGTGACGATAGTCCTGGCGGAGGATCACCAACTCGTCCGTGAAGGTATGAAACTGCTCCTCGAATCGAATCCTGGATTGCGAGTCGTTGGCGAGGCGGACAATGGCACGCGTGCGCTGGAACTGGTGGAAAGATTGAGGCCCGATCTGCTGTTGCTCGATTTGGCATTGCCCAGGTTGCACGGCCTCGAGGTCATCCGGCAACTCCCTCGACGCACCTCGACACGCATCCTCGTCGTCAGCATGCATGGCGACGAGTCCTCCGTGCTGGAAGCCATGCGCAGTGGCGCGGCTGGGTATTGTCTTAAGGACGTGTCTTCGACCGAATTGATCCAGGCGGTGCGCGCTGTGGCCGCGGGTGACAGCTACGTCAGTCCGGCACTGAAGAGTTATTTGAAATCCAGTTGGAAGCGTGATCCGCATGGCGACGGCGATTCCTATGCTTCACTGACGCCGCGCGAGCGAGTGGTTTTGCGATTGGCAGCAACGGGAGACAACACGGCGGCCATTGCCGCGAAGTTGTTCATCAGCCCGCACACGGCGGAAAAGCACCGGTCGAATCTGATGCGCAAACTGGGCCTGAAATCTCAAACCGATTTGGTCTTGTATGGCGTTCGCAAAAAGCTGATTCCCCTGTGAGCGGAGCGCCCCTGAGAAGCCTAGGAGATTCCCCTAAGCAAAAATACTATGGGCTGGGAATTTTCAACACAGCTGGAAAGCGTCACACTCGCGAGCATGAAACCTCACCGCCACCTCGAAGA
>JBFMDG010000260.1:0-9223 GCA_040754135.1 Verrucomicrobiota bacterium | reverse complement strand
ACGGCATTGCCGGTCCATTGCTGGGCCTGGCCAGACAACGCGGCTGCGGCTTCGGTATCGCCGTGAACGGGATCCTACTAACTCATTTTCGGAGCTGGGCGAGATTGCGCGAGAGTGGATTGGTAAACAGGACGGAAGCCCTCATTCTCACCACCGCAGGTGTTGTCCTTCTGAGCGCCACTTTGCATTCGCGGAATAAGCCGGCGAATCTCGAACTTCAATTTGAAGGCTGGTATGCCGCAGGATCAACACAGCACGCGTTGTTCACCGTGCCAAAAGTGCGGAACCATTCGCCCAGCGATTATCTTCTCGGCACCTGGTGGTATCGCGTCACTTTGGAAATCGAAGTGACCGAACGGAATGGCCATCGATATTGCCTGGAGCTTTCCGACGCCGGCAACGCGCGCAGCAACGACTCCCCCGTGCCGCATCGCGAAAGCCGATTCACATTCGCTCTCCCGGAGAAAGCCGCGCTCATTCGCATCCGAAAGGCCGAAGCGGTGCTGAGCGGATATTGGGATTTTGCTTTGGAACCGCCGGTGCGCTTTCCACGGCGGCGTTGGCGTTTTTACATTCCAGAAATTCCGCCAGTGCCTCGATCTTTGGATTCATCGGCCGCTGCGTATAGTGAAGTTCTTGCCAAAGGCAAAGGGCTCCGGAGTGCCGGAGCCCTTTGTCAGTCGAACTTAGCCCGGTTCAATCAAGGAACGCCCTGCACGCGATAGAAGCCGGAGGTGCCGGTGATGTTATCCGTTGCGCTTGGATCTGTTGTGGGTGCGCCAATATTTTGCCAATTCGCATCGTTCAAGCTGGCCTTCTTTTGCAGTTGGAACGGCCCACGGCCTCCGGACCAGCGGACGGTTACCGTCGCACCAGAAACACTGATCTCCGTGATATCAATCGGAGCCGGTGGAGGCGGCGCTTGCGTGGCAATCACCACCGGAATGCCATTGGCGGACGCGCCGCCCAAAGCTTCCATTTCGGCCTTGGTCAGCGGCGCGGAGCGAATCTGGACGCTGCTCACCCACATGATGCGGCGTTCATCCTGATCGCCATCGCCGAAGAGCACCGCCGTAGGCAACAGCGCGCGCCGCGGATTATCCAGACTTTGGTTTGCCGTCCAGTCGTCCTGGAAAATTCCGTCCACATATTTGGTCACGACCGGAGGATTGGCGGCCATGTTGTAAGAGGCGACGATGCGGTGCCATTGCATGGTGGTGAAGGCGCCGGTCCCATTGTAGCCGCCGCCCCCTTGGCCAAACTGATTTCCCTGCCAGAACAGGTCACCGTCATCCTGATTGCTGACCGAACTGATCTGAAGCAATGAGGCGGCGCCAGGGCCGGCATTGTTCACCACAATATCCATGATGAGCGTGTATTGGTTGACGCGCGTGCCGCCGCCATTGGGCGGAATCAAATGTTCCATGATGTAACCAATATTGCGGTCCAGATCGCCTGGCACTTGCATCACTTTTGGATCTTGCCCGTTGATCAGCGGCAATCCAAATGAACTGGCTGATCCGAATTGCGTTTTCGTTGCCGTGCTGCCAGCCGCGCCATCCAGGTATTGCAACGGCTTGCCAATCGTCGGCGCAAGCAAACCATTAAGCGCATTGTTGGCCACGTCGAAATCCCATTGACCCGTCACCGTCGTTCGCGGCACAGCGACTGGAATTCCGCGCGCGGAGGGTCCGCCAAGGAGAACGATTTCGGCATCGCTCAATTTGCCCGCGCGAATTTGAACACTGTTGACCCACATGATGCGGCGCTCGTCCTGATCGCCATCGCCGAACAACACTGCCGTCGGGAGCAGAGCGCGCCGCGGGTTATCCAATCCTTGATTGGCCGTCCAATCGTCCTGCTTGATGCCATCGACATATTTGGTGACGACCGGAGGAGTGGCGGCCATGTCGTAAGCGGCCACGACGCGATGCCATTGCAAAGCGGTGAAGGCGCCATTGCCGTTGTATCCGCCGCCGCCCTGGCCGAACTGATTTCCTTGCCAGAACAAATCGCCATCGTCCTGATTGCTCGTAGAACTGATTTGCAGGAGGGACGCGGCGCCCGGCCCGGCGTTGTTGACCATCACGTCCATGACGATCGTGTATTGGTTGACGCGCGTGCCGCCGCCGTTCGGAGCGATCAAGTGTTCCATAATGTAGCCAATGTTCCGGTCAAGATCGCCCGGCACCTGCATCACTTTCGGATCTTCACCGTTGATCAAAGGAATTCCGAAGGAACTGGCCGATCCGAATTGGGTCTTGGCCGCGGTCGTACCAGCGGCGCCATCGAGATATTGCAATGGTTTGCCAACGGTCGGCGCCAGCATGCCGTTCAACGCGCCATTGTTCACGTCGAAGTCCCATTGGCCGGTCACGCTGGTGGCTGGAATGGCCACGGGGATGCCTTTGGCCGATGGACCGCCCAAAGCGACGATCTGAGCGTCCGTCAATTTGCCGGCGCGGATTTGCACGCTGTTCACCCACATGACGCGGCGTTCATCCTGATCGCCATCGCCGAACAACACCGCCGTCGGGAGCAAAGCGCGCCTCGGATTATCGAGGCCTTGATTGGCCGTCCAATCATCCTGCTTGATGCCATCCACATATTTGGTGACCACAGGCGGAGTGGCGGCCATGTCGTAAGCGGCGACGACGCGATGCCATTGCAGCGTGGTGAAAGCGCCATTGCCATTGTAACCGCCGCCGCCCTGGCCAAACTGATTGCCTTGCCAGAACAAATCGCCGTCATCCTGATTGCTGACGGAACTGATCTGAAGCAATGAGGCTGCGCCGGGCCCGGCGTTATTCACGACAATGTCATAAACAATTGTGTATTGATTGACGCGTGTGCCGCCGCCATTGGGAGCGATGAGATGGTCCATGATGTAACCAATGTTCCGGTCGAGATCGCCGGGCACCTGCATCACTTTCGGATCTTCACCATTGATGAGCGGCAAGCCAAATGAACTGGCGGAACCAAACTGCGTTTTGCTGGCCGTTGTTCCCGCCGCGCCATCGAGGTATTGCAGCGGTTTGCCCACGGTCGGAGCGAGCATGCCGTTCAACGCGCCGTTGTTGACATCGAAATCCCATTGACCGGTCACACTCGACGGCGGGATATCAAAAGGAATCTTGTCGGAACTCGGGCCGCCCAGCGCCACGATTTGCGCGTCGGAAAGTTTTCCTTCACGAATCTGAACGCTGCTCACCCACATGACGCGGCGTTCGTCCTGATCGCCATCGCCAAAGAGCACGGCGGTCGGCAGCAACGCACGCCGCGGGTTGTCCAGTCCTTGATTGGCCGTCCAGTCATCCTGCTTGATGCCATCGACGTATTTGGTGACGACCGGCGGGTTGGCCGCCATATCATAAGCGGCCACGACACGATGCCATTGCAATGTGGTGAAAGCGCCGCTGCCATTGTAACCGCCACCGCCCTGGCCGAATTGATTGCCCTGCCAGAACAAATCGCCATCATCCTGATTGCTTGTGGAACTGATTTGCAACAAGGACGCGGCGCCCGGACCGGCGTTGTTCACGACGATATCGAAGATGATCGTGTATTGATTGACGCGCGTGCCGCCGCCATTCGGAGCAATTCCATGATCCATGATGTAGCCGATATTGCGATCGAGATCTCCCGGCACCTGCATCACCGAGACATCTTTGCCATTGAGCAAGGGAAGGCCGAACGCCGTCGCTTTGCCATATTGCGTTTTAGTTGCCGATGCTCCCGCCGCGCCATCCAAATATTGCAACGCCTTGCCCACCGTCGCGGAGAGGTCGCCTTTGTAAAAGTCCCATTGGCCGGTGACTTTGTTTTCGACGCTTGTGCTGATGGTGCTTTGGAAATCCCAGGTGTTTTCGATGGTGACCGGCGTGGGCGCTGAATTGTCCCGGTAAACAAGCCGGAAAGCGTTGTTCGGATTTGTGCGTGTGACGTTGGGGCGATAAATGATGGTGGTTCGATTGCCCGTCTTGGTGGCCGTATGTGGGACCAAGGTGCCGTTCAGGAACAACTGAATGGAACTGGTGTCCACCTGGGTCGCGCCATCGATGATCAACAATTCAATCGGAGCCGAGGGCGAAACACCGGCCACACCCGGAGGCGGACGCACATCGGCGAGATAAGGTTTGTTCGCAAGAGCCCCCGTGCTGTTGCGAAACGCTTTGATCGCTTTGGGATTGCTCAGATCATTGATCAACACCGCGTCGCCATCGTCCGTGATCGAATACCACTCCAAACTGGCGTTCTGGAAAGTTTGGTAATGCACCAGGCGCATCGAGTAAACACCGCTCGCCGGCGCCACAATCGTAAACACATTCGTGTTGAAGCTGGCCGAAAACGCCGGGACGTTGCCGCGAGCAAATCGACCAACCACCGGTGCCAGAAAGTTTCGGGATTCGCGCCCGTCAAACAACGTGAACCCGTCATCCGTCCCAGTATCCGTGCGATCGGTGCAGACACTCACAGCCAATCGATGCACGCCCTCGGTCAATTCGAGATAAGTGATCACCTCCGTGGCGAACACATCGCGCCCATCCTCCGTTCCCGGAATGCCAGGGAAATTCACGTCGGTATCCTGAAACACACCAAAGGGAGCCCCTGAAAGCTCGAAATTGATGACATCCACGTCATAGCTCCCGTCGGGGTTCGTTCCGGCGACAGCGACATTGGGAACCAACGCGCCATTGCCATCGGTCAGCGTGCCATTCAACTGGCGCACCGCTCGGGTAAAACTGTTCACGTTCGGTATGTTGGCTTCCGTCGGTGCCTGCACCGTGCGCACGGTAAATCCAGGCGTGTTCCCGCTGCCTAAGGGAGCGGCCGCAGTCGCATCGAGCGAAATGTAATCGCCGACGGCAAATTGCCATTGGGTGCCAAGCATATTCGGTGGCGTGGCGGTGTCCTGGAAACTCAGGTTCACCGTGTGAATGCTCAAGGGCTGCAGAAACTCCGTCGAGGTGTAAGTAATCGTCGTCGTCTTTCCTTGTTTCGAGATGACCGGAGTGACGGCGACGTTATCCACTTTCAATTGCACCGAACTTTCAACGAGCGTGGCCACGCCATCCTGCACTACGATCGTGATCTGCGGCTTTGGCGGGACAGTCGAGCGCCCCGGAACGCGCGCCGTTTCCGGCGAAGGCGACACCGATTCAATGTAAGGATTCGGCGGTTCACCGATCAAAATGCCATCGGCTTTTGCGCCGCCCAAAACACCAATCAAACCATCAGTCAATTTTGTGTCGTTGATCTGCAGACTGTTGATGTAGCCGAGCTCGGTTTCATCGTTGTCGTCGTAGAAAAAGTAAAAAGCGCTTGAGGAAGACCAGCGCGTATCGATGCCGGAAAGGTTTTGCGTGCCCACTTTGACGCCGTCGATAAAGAAACTGACGTGCGGTGGTGTGGCCTCCAGATCGACGGCGAAGGCGAGCCGATGCCAGGTGTCGGCGCGAATGGCGCCGCCAAAAACTCCGCCATCGACGCCGATAGAATTGCCGGCATTGACGAAGAAATCGGCGTTGGGACTGAATCCAAGGTCGCTGCGGAAGAGCGCGCGCGCTTTGTTCATTGAAGCGGTCGGGAAGAGCACATCCATGATGACGGTGTAGCGGTTGAGATAAAATCCGCCGCCGTTGGCGTTGGCGCCGTGTGGCACGTAATAACCGCCCAGCTCGGCTGCGGTTTTCGGAAACTTCATGACGCTCGCCACCTGGCCGTCGATGTCGGGAATGCCAAGCGCGGTGGTGGTTCCGAAACGGGTGTTGGCACTGGTTTCGGCGTCGAGATAGGTAATATCCTGGCCGATGGTGGCGGCGAGGTTTCCATTATTAAAGTCCCATTGGCCGGTAATGGCCGCTTTCGAGTGCAGACTGGTCAGGAGCAGGAGAGCCGCACAAAGGGCGCATCGGAAGGCAGTAAACGTGGCATTCATGAGCATATCAGGATCAGGGTTAGGCAATCCGCAGTGAAGCAACCTTTCGATTCCAAGGTCAACGAACCACTTTGCCGAACGCGCAATGCAGCCGCGGCGTTTCTGCCGGGCGGCGCTGCAGACTGACGGACTCACTGGCTTTGCTGGTCGCTGGCTACGGAGGAGGTTATCACACACCGCGCAACGCTATCGCAGGCCATTAAAACAACGCCCTCCGGTGAGTAAAGGGTTTAATGGCACCAAAATTGGTGACAAACAGGGACAAATCCCTCGCGTCCAGCCTCCGGCAACGTCCGGAAAGAAGAAGGGTTGAGCGGATCGAAGATTTCAGCATAATTCTTTTGATGACCAAAACCATGCGCATCGCGACTTTGCCTGCCACATGGGTGTCGCTATTTTTTTCCGTGGTGTGGATCGAGCTGTTCCCGCTCGAGGCCGCCAGCAGCTCGATCGATTTCTCCAGAGACGTTCAGCCGATTCTCTCGGACAATTGCTACGCTTGCCATGGACCGGACTCGGCCAAACGCAAAGCCGGTCTTCGATTGGATGATCCTGACAGCGCAAAAAAAGTTTTGAAATCAGGCACCCGCGCAATTGTTCCCGGCGATCCAGTCCGTAGCAGCCTCATCGAACGTATCACCAGCAAAGATGCCGACGAGTTAATGCCACCCGAGGAATCAGGCAAAACGTTAACCCCTGCGCAAGTGGACGTGCTGCGTCGTTGGATCAAAGAAGGTGCGCCCTGGAAAAAGCATTGGGCTTTCGTCCCGCCGGAAAGCCCGGCCGTGCCACGAGTTCAACTCAAACGCTGGCCGCGCAATCCCATCGATCATTTCATCCTGGCGCGGCTTGAACAGGAAAAACTCCGGCCCTCAAATGAAGCGGACCGCGCCACCCTCATCCGGCGCGTGACTCTCGACCTGACCGGTTTGCCCCCGAGCGTCGAGGAAGTGAACGCATTCCTGGCGGACCGTCGCCCGGATGCTTACGAACAACTCGTCGAACGCTTGCTGAGCTCGCCGCATTATGGCGAACGATGGGGCCGGCATTGGCTCGATAGCGCGCGCTACGCCGATTCCAATGGCTACAGCATCGATGCCCCACGCTCCATCTGGAAATATCGGGATTGGGTGATCGACGCCTTGAATCACGACCTTCCTTTCGATCAATTCACCATCTGGCAATTGGCGGGCGATCTCCTTCCTCAACCCACCCTGGAACAACGCATCGCCACCGGATTTCATCGCAACACCCAGATCAACGAAGAAGGCGGCATCGACAAAGAGCAATTCCGGATCGAATCGGTCCTCGATCGCGTCAATACCACCGGAACCGTCTGGCTCGGCCTGACCGTCGGTTGCGCGCAATGCCACGATCACAAGTACGATCCCCTTTCGCAAAAGGAGTATTTCCAGCTGTTCGCTTTTTTGAACAACGCGGACGAGCCCAACCTGGAAATCCCCGGGGAATACTCGGGCCAGGAAGATTTGGAAAAACAGATCGCCGAACTCGAGGAGGACATCGATCGATACATCAACGCCGCCAATGGCGATCAGAAAACCTGGGAACAACAACTGACCGAGGAGGCCAAATCCAAACTCAAATCGGAAGTGCGCCAGGCGCTCGAGGTCTCATTCGACCGCCGCACTCTTGCGCAAAAGGCGGCGCTCTACTCTGCTTTTCGCCCGGACGACGCCGACTTCAAAAAGCGCCAGCAAAGACTGGCCGCGTTGCGCAAGAAAGAACCGAAGCCAGTCACAACCATGGTGATGGCCGAGCGCGCGGAACCTCGTGAATCGTATGTGTTCATCAAAGGCGACTTTACTCGAAAAGGTGATCCGGTGATTCCGGAAGTGCCCGCGGTGCTGCACCCGTTGCCAAAAGAAGGCCAGCGGAACCGGCTCGATCTGGCGCGCTGGCTCGTCGATCCGCGCAATCCGCTCACGCCCCGCGTCATCGTCAATCGCATTTGGATGCGCTATTTCGGACGGGGATTGGTCGAGACCGAAAATGATTTCGGCAGCCAGGGCGCGTTGCCGACGCATCCCGAATTGCTCGACTGGCTGGCGACCGAATTCATCCGTCAAAACTGGAGCATGAAAGCTATGCACCGGCTCATTGTCACTTCATCGACCTACCGGCAGGCGTCGAAATCGCGGCCCGAGCTTCAGAATATCGATCCTTACAACAAACTGCTGGCGCGCCAGAACCGGTTGCGGCTCGATGCGGAAGTGGTGCGGGACGTGGCCTTGACCGCGAGCGGATTGCTCACCGCCAAAATCGGCGGTCCCAGTGTGTTCCCACCGCAACCGGACGGAGTCATGACGCTGGGACAATCGCGCCGCGACTGGAAACCGCATGCCGGAGCCGATCGCTATCGGCGCGGCTTGTATACTTTTTTTTGGCGCGCCACTCCGCATCCGGCGCTGACGGTGTTCGATGCGCCCGACGCTTTCAGCGCATGCACGCGGCGCATTCGATCGAACACGCCATTGCAGGCGCTGACGCTCTTGAATGACGCCGCCTTTTTCGAATGTGCCGAAGCCTTGACGGCGCGCGTGCTTCGCGAGGGCCCATCGGACGATGCGGCGCGCGTCGATTATGCGTTTCGACTTTGCCTGGGTCGCGCGCCGAGTGTTGCCGAGAAGCAACGCCTCCTGCAATTGATTCAGGAACAAATTCAAGCGGGTGACAGCAGGCAAATTGCCTGGCAGACCGCCTCGCGCGTGTTGCTGAACCTCGACGAGACAATCACCCGGGAATGACCAACTGTGTCCCGGGGAGCGCGTCCCGCCCCGGGCGCAGTTTTTCGCGCCCCCGCGGAAAACATTTCTTTCAAAGCGCTCCGAAGCGCGGAGTCATTCACAGCAGCTTCGCCATTTCCAAACGCACAGGAGAATTATCGAAGCCTTGCAAGTCGCGATGTGCTGCGGCTTACAAAGCCGCGCTCCGGCCGCGCTCCGTTCCCGGGGAGCGCGTCCCGCCCCGGGCGCAGTTTTTCGCGCCCTCGCGGAAAACATTTTTTCCAAAGCGTTCCGGAACACGGAGTGACTCGCAGCAGCTTCGCCATTTCCAGACGCACAGGAGAATTATCGAAGCCTTGTAAGTCGCGATGTGCTGCGGCTTACAAAGCCGCGCTCCGGCCGCGCTCCGGCCGCGCTCCGTCCCCGGGGAGCGCGTCCCGCCCCGGGCGCAGTTTTTCGCGCCCCCGCGGAAAACATTTCTTTCAAAGCGCTCCGGAGCGCGGAGTCATTCGCAGCAGCTTCGGCATTTCCAGACGCACAG
>JBFMDG010000259.1:0-9314 GCA_040754135.1 Verrucomicrobiota bacterium | reverse complement strand
CTGAGCTGCGCTAAAAGTGGAACGAGTTTTTCGGAATGTTAAATCAAGATAAAAGTGCGATTATTTTTGAAATTTTATGCGGTTGCAGAAGGAAATTTCATTACTCCCTATTTTTCAGACAGGCTCTGAAAGATTTAAGAGAGGACGCCCGTATTAATGAGGTACGGACCAGGCGGCCGATAGAACACAACTTGCGAACAGTCACTTTGCCTGGGATACGCGCAAGAGCCGATTTCGTCCGCGGCAATCATAGGTACACCGAGCAACACGTGTTTTCTATCCGAAGGTCTGGCCGGTAAGCACCGCGCTCGATTCGAGCGGAGCGGCGGAGTGATCAGATTTGAAGCGGCCCGGACCAAAAAAGAGCCGGCCAGTTCTTGGTTGTCATTCCGCGCGCGTATTGAGATATTCTGGTCGTTCAGCGTCTTCATTCATGCACGAGGTCACGCGCATTTTAGATGCGTTGGAAAATGGCGACTCCCAAGCCGCGGACAAACTATTGCCTCTCGTTTATGACGAACTGCGCCGGATAGCCGCCTCGAAAATGGCGCGCGAACGTCCCGGCCAGACCCTTCAGCCCACAGCGCTCGTTCATGAAGCGTGGCTGCGCGTTTCAGATCCCGGAGCGCGCTGGCAAAGCCGCGCCCATTTCTTCGGCGCCGCCGCTGAAGCCATGCGCCGAATTCTCATCGACAATGCCCGCCGGAAAAATGCGGTGCGACATGGCGGAGGAATGGACCGGACAACACTCGACGGCGAAATCGCATCGGCCAATTCGCACGACGAATTGCTCGAGTTAAATGAAGCTCTCGAACGATTTGTTCAGGTCGAACCCGAAAAAGCTGAAGTCGTAAAGCTCCGCTATTTCGTCGGCCTGACCATCGAAGAAACAGCCGAGGTGCTGGGCATTTCCGAACCGACCGCCAAAAGGTACTGGGCCTACGCGCGCGCCTGGCTCTTCCGCGAAATCCATCAAAATTCCTGACTGCTATTTGTCAGGAGATGACTGGCGTTCCATGCCGGACGCTCCTCATGAAACCCGAATCTCCTTCCGCTGATGCCATCTTCGCCGCGGCTTTGGAGATTTCGCACCCGGTCGAACGCGCCCAATATGTAGCGGAAGCGTGCGGTGCCGATGCAAAATTAAGGAGTGAAGTGGAATCGTTGCTTGCTGCCAGCGCGCAAGCCTCGGGTTTTTTGGAGGAGGTGCCGACGGTTGTCGCTGGCGCGATGGTTTCGGGATCGGGTTCATTGAAAGAAGAACAACCGGGTGATCGCATTGGGCGCTACAAACTGCTCGAACAAATTGGCGAAGGCGGATTTGGCGTCGTCTGGATGGCGGAGCAGACCGAACCGGTCCGTCGGCGCGTGGCGCTCAAGATCATCAAGCTCGGCATGGACAGCAAACAAGTCGTGGCCCGATTCGAGGCCGAGCGCCAGGCGCTGGCCTTGATGGATCATCCGAATATCGCGCGCGTGTTTGACGGTGGGGCGACGGAGACGGGGCGGCCGTTTTTCGTGATGGAATTGGTGAAGGGTTTGCCCATCACAGATTACTGCGATCAAAATCGGTTGAGTCCAAGGCAGCGATTGGAGTTGTTCATCGAAGTGTGTCATGGCGTGCAGCACGCGCATCAAAAAGGAGTCATTCACCGGGATTTGAAGCCGTCGAACATTCTGGTGGCGGTGCACGACGACAGACCGGTGCCGAAGATCATTGATTTTGGGATTGCCAAGGCAACGCAACAACCATTGACGGAGCACACGTTGTTCACGCGGTTTCATCAGTTGTTGGGAACGCCGAGTTACATGAGCCCGGAACAGGCGGGGATGAGCAGTTTGGATGTGGACACGCGCAGCGACATTTATTCGATGGGCGTTTTGTTGTATGAACTGCTCACCGGCCGGACGCCGTTTACGAAGGACGAATTGCTCTCCGCGGGTTTCGAGGAGATGTGCCGGATGATTCGAGAAAAGGAACCGCCACGCCCGAGCACGCGCCTGAGCACATTTGAAGGAAAATTGATTGGAGAAATTGCGCGGCAACGGCGGGCCACGCCCCTCCGATTACGCCGGTTGGTCCGAGGCGATCTGGATTGGATCGTCATGAAGGCCCTGGAAAAGGACCGCAGCCGCCGCTATGAAACGGCCAACGGACTGGCGCGCGATATCGAGCGGTATCTTCGGCATGAGCCTGTGTCCGCGGCCGCTCCGGGTTTGGTTTATCGCCTCAGCAAATTCGCGCGCCGCCATCAACTGGCGTTGGCCACAGCGGCTGCGATTGGTTTTCTGTTGATCGACGCCACCGTGGTGAGCGTGCGGATGGCCGTGGCTGCTCGCGATGCCAAACGCCTGGCGGACGACCGATGGCACGAGACCGAACGCGCCCGCGCCAGCGAGGCCGCCGCGCGTCTGGAAGCGGAGAATGCGGCCGTGGACGCAAACACCAACTCCGGCATGCTGGAAGCCAGGCAACGCAACGACGCGGAAGCATTGCTCTGGTTTTCCGCCGCAGCGCAGCGCACCAACTCGGATTCCGGGCGCCGCGCGCTAAGCCGGTTGCGGGTGGCAAACTGGGTTGAAGAAGTGGCGCATCCTGTGGCCGCGTTTTTTGATTTCAACGAGCAAGTGCTCGAATTGAATTTTCATCCGGGGTTGCCCTTTGTCATCACCTCCGGTTTGTCAGGGCGCGCGGCCATTTGGAATTTGCAAACCAGCCAGCCGATCGCCTTGCCCACGATGGCGGAGGCCGTTTGTTGCATGCAATGGAACAGGGCCGGCAACTCCGTTGCGGTCGGCGCCACCAATGGCGTGTTGCGCATTTACAGCTTTCCCGGATGGGTGCTCGATGCAGAGCAAAAACTCGCCGAAAGCGTGGAGTATGTCGCCTACTCGCCGGATGACCGGACCTTGGCCGTGGCCAGCGGTTCGTCCGTGCGTTTTTGGGATGTGGGCGGGAGGAGTTTTCGTTCAGATGAAATTGCGCATTCGGAGCTTGTCGTTTCGACGCAATTCGATCCGACCGGCAAAAAGCTGTTCAGCGTGACGCGTGATCGCCAGGCACAAATCTCGGGCATTGACAGCGAGACGGGCAGGTTCAAGCCGCTCTTCCCTTCGACCCGGCATCACTTCCAATTTGAGCGCAGTGGGAGTGGATTGCTGATGCCCGTCTGGTTGAAAGGGGGCGCTGCCATCGCACTGCATTCGAGCCCGAGTCGAATTGTGATTTTGGACTCGGCGACCGGAGAGGAAAAACACAACTTTGCTTTCGACAACCCCGCTTCCATGCGGGCGAGTCCTGATGGGCGACAACTGGCTGTGGGGATTTACGGCGCCGCGGAGGTTCGCGATGCCACAACCGGGGTTCGGGTTGGAGGGGTTCTCCCGCACAAAAACACCGTGTTTGGATTGGCCTTTTCCCCAGCCGGCAATGTCCTGTTCACCGGCGGCTGGGACGCCGAAGTGCAAATGTGGAAATTAAGGGAAGGATTGGAACGCACCACTCTCGGTGTTCACCAACGCAATATTACCTGCATTGAATCGTCACCCGATGGCCGCTTCGTCGCCACCGCGCAAGTCGGTGGGTTGGTGCGTGTCTGGGATATTTCACGCCAGGCCATCCCCACACAATGGATGCCTCTGAGCGCAGCCCGAACGCGCGTGAAGTTTTCTGCCGATGGAAAATATGTGTATGGCGCGGGCAGTTCGTATCGAAGCACCACCGTCGGCGCGGTCAGGATCTTTGAAACGGAAACAGGCGCCGCCGCCGGCCCGTTGCTCTATGGCAATGGGATCGTCATCGATGCCACACTCTCCGACTCTGGCCGCTCCATTGCGATTGCCTCCTCCACTCAGGAGGATTTCTGGGAACGGCCCGGGCACAACCAGGTTTTTCGAGGCAACGTTCTCTTTGATCCAGACGGCGTGGCCGGCGTCCTCGCAGTTTTCGATCCTTTCACCGGGGATAAAATCTGCGGTCCTTTTCCCATGCCTTCGGAACCGCGATCGGTTGTGTTTCGGCCAGGCAGGGAACATGAAATTGCGGTGCTCTGCGCTCAGGGCGAAGTCATTGGCATCGATCTTCGTTCCGGAGCGACCAACCACTTTCAGAAGCCTTACGCCAGACGCGCTCACAATGGATACACAAACAACGGACTGCTCCGTGCCGGACCGCGCGGAGAGACCTTGATCGCCTGGGGCATCGACAACACGGTTCGCGCGTATCTCTGGGAAACAGGCGCGGAGATTTTTTCGGCCATCAAATTAACGGCGCCTTGTCACGACGTTGGTTTTTCACCTGATGGCGCGCTGCTGGTTCTGGCCGGTTACGACAATCAGGTCAGTTTTTGGAGATTTCCTGAAGGCACGGCGGCTCCACTCGCGCCCTTGAAGCACGCCGATTGGGTCTTCCAAATCGATTTCAGCAGCGACGGCAAATGGCTCGTATCGGCGGGGCGCGACCATACCGGGCGCGTCTGGGATTGGATGCAAGGGAAGCCTGGCGGACCGGCCTTCAACCACGGGAATGAAGTCAAAGGGATTGGTTTTGCCGGACCCTATTTGATCACGCTTGGATATGACCGAGTAGCCCAATTGTGGGACTTGCGCAGCACGCATCCGCTCGCGCCACCGGTTCGCACGTTGAAGGAACCTTGGGATCTGGCGATCAGTCCGACGGGCCAGCACGCCGCGATTGGCGGGGATTTCAACGGATTCCTGCTGTTGCGCCTGACCAATTCATGGAATTGGATTTCGGGTTTGAACGAACAGGATATGGCCCTGCTGTCAGAACTGTTATCCGGCCGCAGGCTGGAGAGCGGCTCCACCGTGAAGCTGAACGAAAACGAGTGGCTCGATCGCTGGATCGAATTCCGGCGCGCCATTCCGGAAGCTCTCACCGTCCATCGCTCCTCCACCGCGAGTGATCCCTGGCGTACCCACGCATTCTTTGAGGCCCTGGAATGGCGGAATCAGGAGGCGGCCGGCTTTCATGCAAAACAGCTCTCCGCACCCTTGCGGTCTGGCGCTGACTGGCTTGCGCTGCGCGCCGAGCTCCTCGCCCATTCCGGGCGCTGGACCGAAGCGGCAGAACTCGCGCGCTCTGCCTTAGCCACCGGCCAGGAGAATCTCATGATGCGCACGGTGCAAATGCTCGAACGCGCCAATCATCGCCAGTGGCGTGAGGCGGCAGATGCGCTCGGCCCATTTTTGAAACGCTGGCCGGAACATCGGGAAACCCTCAACGTCCGTGCTCAATGTCAGGCGCTCGCCGGCCAATGGAATGCCGCTTTTACAGACCTCGATCGGATCATGCCATTCCGAATGATCGATCTCGAATTGACTTTGAAATTCGTCGTCGCCGCCGCCAAAAGTGGGCGCAACGAGGAGGCGCGCCGCTTCCAAACCGAGCTGTCCCGGTATTTTGAAGGGGTCGAAGATCCCATCGCTTTGCAGCGGATCGTCTGGACGTTAACCATTGTTCCATGGAGTCAGGCGCCCGATTCGTGGATTTTTCAACAGTGCGCGGTGGCGGCGCAACGGGCGAAGGACAACTCTGATTTCGCGGCGGCACACGGGGCCTTGCTGTTCCGCGCGGGTAAGATCGAGGAAGCGATCGAGCGATTGCAAACTGTGACGCGGCCAAAGCGCCCGTTTTCCGCGCTCGCCGCGCATCACTTTCTTGCGCTGGCCTGCGCGAAAAAAGGCGATGCGACGCGCGCGCGCGAGGTCGCCGGGAATTTGAATTCCCTTCCGCGGCTTGAGCCGCCGAAGACCGCGGAGGAATGGCTCCAGCAGCCCTACTGGGCCGAGCAGGCCGCATTGGAAATGCTCGAGGCCGAGCTGGAGGAACAGATCGGCCCCAGGCGCAGCGCGCCGTAAGGCCTCTGCTTCGTCCGCCACGGCCCCGAGTTGTGGCCAGGTCTATTCAAAATGAGGCTCCAAACCGCACCCGGCGGCAAACTGCATCTGGAAGCCAGCAGCTCAATCCACAGTCCTGTTTGGGAAACTATCGACATCATCATCGGCGATGGCACCGAGCAAGTGCTGACAAATTCCCTTTCCGGTTCAACTCACAAGTTCTATCGCCTGCGGGTGGACTAGGCGGAGTTTCTTTGCTCGCCGATTGCACGTTTGCGGTTGCGCCGGGATGGACTGGAAGCAGAGGAATGTTTCAAGTGATCCGCTTCAGACTCAAATTACGCATGAGTACGTGAACCGCCATGAGCTGAAGCCGTGGTACTCGTATCTGCCAAATGACAATGCCCACCGAGCTACGGCGCAATCAAAGGAACGATGAAAACTTCTGCCAATAAGCAGCGGATCACTCGAACCATCGTGCAAATGACGCGGCTCTGGCTACTAATAGTCCTGCTGCCGCTGACACCTCTGGTGCTGCTCACCGGCTGTATTGGAGTCGTCGCGGTGCCCTCGTTCTCAAACAAAGTCGAAGCCGGCAAGGAAATCCGCGCCGCAGACATCCATTTTATTCAACCTGGAGTGACTAAACTGGAGGAAGTTTTCGTTCGGTTAGGCGCCGATTTCCGCCGGCACCCTCGGACTCCAGTGATTGCCTATTCGTGGGAAAAACCGGGCGGCTGGGGAGCGGTGTGGGCGGTAAGCATGTATGGCGGCGGACGTGGCCAGGACTTTGGCTGGTCGCGCTGGCGCGCCCTTTTGGTCGCTTTCGATGAGAATGGTGTCGTCCTTTCCCGCGAAATTGTCCGCCTTTCGGAACGCAAAACGATCGATGAACAAATTGAAAAATGGGGCAGCAAGGTTCTCGCAAAAAGGAATGAGTGATCCGGTTCGCACCTGAATTCCGCATGGTTCAGTGGACCTATGAAACAATGCACTTACTGCGGACGAGAACACGCGCTCGATGCTACCAAGTGCGAGATTGATGGCGGAGCGCTTGTGCTGGCCAAAGCCAAGCCTGCGGCGGTCGAGCTACGGCAGCATTTAAGCCATTCATCGGGGTCGGAGCTTCAGAAAGAATCAGCGATGCTCATTCCTCCTTTGCCTCGAATGGAGAGCAACCTTCAAAGCCTCAAAATCGATCTGGAACAAGGGATGGAAAACGTTTTAAACACGACTGGCTTTATCAGCGGGATAGTCTTTGCCTGTGCAGGTTTGATGGTTCTCAACCTGCCTCGATCCGCGCTGGCAGATACTCTTCTGCCGCTCCTCTGGATTTCGGGGGGTGTTTTGCTCGCGGCTCTGGTTTTGCGCTGGATAACGAATGTTTACCTGCTTATTGATCCTCGCAAGGAGGCATTGCTTGAACAATCAAGCTTCGCGAAATTCGCCTGGTCCCGAAAATTAATCGATCACTCTTCGGTTGCCACAATCGGCGTTCGGAGTCGCATATTGCGGCAAAAATATAGCGATTTATGGGAATACCAGATCGTCCTGGTGACCCGTAAGGGCAGGATGATGCGATTGGGCCGCCCAAAAACGTACCACGACTCCCGGGCAGGAGAGCCGCCCGGTGCGCAAGAAGCCAAGGACCTCGCGGAGATGAATGACATGGCGCAGCTCTACGCCCGTTTATTGCAATGCTATCGGTTTGAGGGAAAGCTGCGACGTGAGTTTCATTTGCGCCGCGATAAATTGACCAACGAAATTCACATCGAGTTTCATCGATCCCTCTCCTCAATCGAACGCTTTGGTCAGGTTCTGGCGATTGGGTTTGGGATCGGGACAGGCTTGCTGCTCCTGGCTTTCATCCTCGTGTTGCTCCTCCGTTGATGCGAATCCAATCCGTCCCAGAACTTCGCAGGATGCAATGCGGGCTGTGAGTCGAGCCGGCCTGGCCCAGATGAAATTGCACCAGAACGTGATCCCATGAGCAGGCACGGCAACGAGCGCAACGAACCATGAAAGAGTCGAATGGCATTCGACGTGGCGTGGACCAAGCGATGATCGTTTCGAGAAAGTGCCGGCACCAAGCGATCGTTATTTGTGCCGTGCTTTGTCAAATCGTGACTGGTTGTGTTGCTTGGTCGCTGCCGAAGCAAACCACCTCCGGTTCAAGGATCGTTCCCAAAGCGATTCAGTTCATACAGGTCAACCAGACGACTCGATCCGAAATCCTATCCACCTTCGGCGAGCCGCAACAGATTTTTGATGACCCGCGAGTCACTGTTTATTTGTGGATGGTGAGCAGGGGCGTTTACGCCATCGGGATTCCCGGTCCCTCGTTCTTCGTTGGCAAATCTGGTGAGATTGAACAATCGGAAATGTTCCTGATCCTCTTTGACGAACATGATCGCGTTCAGAAATTCCAATTGCGCCGCTCGCCACCAGAAGGTGTGACGCAGGACTTTGCCAGGCACTGGGCAAACGAACATTGATTGCGATGTTGATCCAGGTCGCGCTGGAACACCGCGATATCGGATTGCGATGAAATGTGGTCCAGGCGCCGGGAGACGTTCGAACACGAACATGGATCGAGCTCGCCCGTTGATTTCAACTTTCCCTATGTCACTTTATGGGCATGGTCAAAAGGAAAATCCGCAAAGCAAAACCCTCGCGTCGCAAAACTCCAATCCCTCGTGGAACCCGCCGTCCCCGGGCCAGCGCCAAAGACATTCTCGCCCCACTTTCCAGGCCGGTTCGTGTGCCGCCCAAGTGGCAGAGTCATTACGAACAACTGCTCCGTTTGCGCGAACAGGTGCTCCGTCGCCAAGGAGCTCTGGTCAAGGACGCACGCGAGGAACAGCAGGCCTTCAGCTTGCACATGGCCGACGCCGCCACCGATGAGTTCGATCGCGATTTCGCCCTCACCATGATTTCATCAGGCCAGGGTTCCCTTTATGAAATCGATCAGGCCCTGAACCGGATTCGCAATGGCACCTATGGCCTGTGCGAAATTACCGGCAAACCAATCGAGCCCGGGCGGCTGAAGGCCATTCCCTGGACGCGCTTTTCGGCCGAAGCCGAAAAACAACTCGAGAAACGCGACGGCGTGAGCCGCACGCGTCTCGGTCAGCGCGAACGCATTGCCAAAGTGACACCCCCTGAAGCGCAGGCCGGCGAGGAAGAGGAAGGCGAGGAGTAGATCGATCCTTTTGGCGCTTGCTCGCTCGATACTTTTGCGGGTGAAGTGAATTCAATTTTTGCGCCAGGCATCCTTCCCCGCTTAAGATCTGTCTAAGAAATCCGCGGGATCCTACGCAATTGCAGACAGGCTCTAAAGCCAAAGCCAAAGTGACTGGCGCAAGGCCAGTCACTTCGGTTCTTTTTCTTAAGCGCGCCGAGGCGTGCACTCGATAAGCAAAAACCTTATCTCTCGTTCTCGGGCTTTGGGTTTG
>JBFMDG010000258.1:0-9322 GCA_040754135.1 Verrucomicrobiota bacterium | reverse complement strand
CGCGACGATGATGCAACCCCGTTGAGGTTGATGAAAATTTCGATTCGATTCCCCAGGGTAGCTGAACGATGGAATCCCGTTAGGATTCACATTCGGAATTCCCGAAAGGCATTGAGTTCAATCGCCATCGTCACGCTGGCATTCGCGGGTTGCGCGGTCGGGCCGAATTACAAACGGCCAACGACGGACACGCCTCCGCACTACAAAGCCGAAGCGCTCGGTTCGTGGAAGGAAGGGCGGCCGCTCGATAATCTTCCTAAAGGCGATTGGTGGAATGTTTTCGGCGACGAAACTTTGAACGACCTGCAAAGCCGCGCGACTGGCGCGAACCAGGATTTAAAGGCCGCCATCGCCCGCGTTGAGCAAGCTCGCGCCACGGCCAGAGTCGCACGCAGCGAATTGCTCCCCGCGCTCAATGCCGATCCGAACTACACGCGCCAGCGGTTTTCGCCCAATCAAGTGCCGAGCCTCGGCGACCTCACCGCGAACCGATTCAGCGCGTCGCTCGACTTGAGTTATGAAACTGATTTGTGGGGTCGCGTCCGGCGCGGCTTCGAGAACGCCCGGGCCGACGCGCAAGCCTCGCGGGCTGCGTTCCATAATGTGCTGCTCACTCTGCACGCCGACTTTGCGCAAAACTATTTTGCTCTGCGGGCGCTCGACTCGGAAATTTCCATAGTCGCGAGCACCGTCGGACTGCGGAGGCAACAAGTTCAACTCGTGCGCGACCGCTTTGAAAACGGCATTGGCAACCAACTTGACCTTGCGCGCGCGGAAACCGAATTGGCTTCCACCGAAGCCGAGGCCGCTTCCCTCGCCAAACGCCGCGCTGAACTGGAAAACGCGCTGGCCATTCTCGTTGCCGAAAATCCGACGATGTTCAAATTCGCGGCAGCATCCGTTGACGACGGGTGGAATCCCCCGCCGCCAAAAATTCCCGCCGGATTGCCGGCGGATTTGCTGGAGCGCAGGCCCGATGTTTCTGAAGCGGAGCGCCAGCTTGCCGCCGCGAATGCCCGCATCGGCGTGGCGAAGGCCGCGTTCTTTCCCGTGTTGAGGCTCACGGGTTCGGGGGATACGTGAGCGGCGACATTGAGAATTTGTCCAACTGGGACAGCCGAGTCTGGTCCATTGGCCCAAGTCTTTCACTGCCGATTTTTGCCGGCGGCAGGAATCTCGCGAACTACCGGCGCTCGAAGTCCGCCTTTGAAGAAACGATCGCGCGCTATCGCCAGAGCATTCTCGTGGCGTTCGGCGACGTGGAGAACAGTCTCGCCGGGATTCATTTTCTCGCCGACCAAGCCGCCGCTCAGGATCGCGCGGTGGCGAACTCGCGTCGCGCCGCCGACCTCGCGGGCGAGCGTTATCGCGCCGGCATCGTGAGCTATCTCGAAGTCGTGGACGCGGATCGCGTGGCGCTTCAGTCCGAACGCGGCAGCGCACAACTTGCCGGCCAGCGGCTCATCGCATCGGTTCAACTCATCAAGGCCCTTGGCGGTGGCTGGCAGGGCCAAGGCTTTTAGCAAACAACCAAACAATTCACCCAAAGGAAAATATATGAACACATCACTCAACGGACATCACAGGACGACGCGGGAAACGAAGGATACTGCCAGCTATCCAATCCCGAAGGGATTGCATCAGTCAGCCCAGGGTTGCCGAGCCTGCGAGGCTACACTGGGTCACAGGCCAAAAAAGATTTCCAACCCTGAAAGGGTTGCAGCCAAACGCGCCGATGATGCAACCCCGTTGAGGTTGATGAATGTTTCGATTCGATTACCCAGGATAGCTCGTTCCTCGCCACCCTGGGCTCAACGATGGAATTCCGTTGGGATTCTCATTCGCCGGTCGTTGATGACGATGGGCCTGCTCGCAGGATTGCTGGCTGCGACCATGCTAGTGGGCGGATGTTCCAAGTCGGTTCCGAAAGATCCACGACTGCAATCTCCGCGAGTGGAGATTTTCAAAGCGCAAGCGGCTGGCTCGAACCGCAGAACCTTCACCGGAATCGTGGAAGCTCGGGTGCAAAGCGACTTGGGCTTCCGCGTCGGAGGAAAAATCCTGGAGCGATCCGTCAACATGGGACAGCGAGTCCAGAAGGGGCAAATCCTCATGCGGCTTGACCCCGTGGACCTCAAACTCTCGTTCACCGCGCAACAGGCAAACGTCGAGGCGGCTCGGGCCAAATACACACAAGCCAAGGCGGATGAAGCGCGCTACGCTGCACTGGTCAAAACGGGTGCGGTCTCGCATCAGGAGTATGATCAAGCTCGGGCGGCACTGGACAGCGCCAAGGCACAGTTGGACGCAGCGGAGGCTCAGGCGAGAGTCAGCAACAACTCCAGCGAGTATGCCGTTTTATTGGCGGATGCCGATGGAGTGATTGTTCGGACGTTGAGCGAACCAGGCCAGGTCGTGGCAGCGGGGCAAACCGTGATCCAGTTGGCGCATGATGGTCCGCGAGAAGCCTTGATCAACCTGCCGGAGGGCGTGCGGCCTGATTTGGGAACGGTCGCCTCGGCCCGGCTTTATGGGCAGGAGCAAACGTATCAGGCTCGCCTGCGCGAACTCTCCGATGCGGCAGACCCGGCGAGTCGGACTTTTGCAGCGCGTTATGTGCTCGAAGGTGAAGCCGCGTCAGCGCCGCTCGGTTCGACTGTCACCATCGGATTACTCGCCAAACAAACCTCGGGTAGTCAGTGCGTCCAGTTACCGGTCGGAGCAATCCATGATCGCGGCAGCGGACCGGGCGTTTGGATTGTGAACGACAAGTCGGAAGTGAAGTTTCGCTCCGTCACAATTGCCTCAATCGGGAAAGAGGAAGTTGTCGTGTCCGGTGGAGTGCAAGCCGGAGAGAAAGTAGTGGCACTCGGAGCGCATCTCTTGCACGAGGGACAAGTCGTGACCGTGCCCAGCGAGGAGAAGAAGGAGAAAGCGTCCTATGCGAAGTTTTAATCCAACTATTCTCATTCTGCGGAGCGCGGCTGTGTGCGAAGCGCCAGCCGCAGCGCATGGATGGCGGAGATGCCGCCCGGAATTTCAAACTGCTCCGGCTGGTCGGGACGACACAGCCGCGCTCCAACCAAATTGAATCTCTCTTGGCCGAGCCGCTGGAGAAGAGGCTTCGGAAACCCGGCTTGAATCGAATGAGCGCAAGCGTTAATCTATTCGCATGAATACAGCGGAACAAATCTACGAAAAGGCGCAAACGCTGAACCAGCCCGCGCAGAAGGCGTTGCTGCAAATCGTGGAGTTGCTGGCGGGGCAGTCCAGCGCCGCCGGAAATACCGCGCCCAAGGCGGGCAGCGCCAAAGGGCTCATTGAAATCGGCCCGGATTTCGACGAACCACTAGAGGATTTCAAACCTTACATGGCGTGAAAATCCTCGCCGACACGCACACCTTTCTCTGGTTCGTGACCGACGCCTCGCAATTGAGCGCGAAGGCGAAGACGCTTTTGGAAGCTCCTGACACGGAGCGATTCTTCAGCCTCGCCAGCGTTTGGGAAATCGCCATCAAGACCAGCCTTGGCAAGCTCACCCTGCGGAAGCCCCTGGAGGAATTCCTTCCCGAACAACTCGCTGCCAACCGCTTCAACATGCTGAACATTTCGGCGGAACACGCGCTCCGTGTCGCCCAACTGCCGTTTCACCATCGCGACCCGTTTGACCGTATGCTCGTCGCGCAAAGTCTGGCGGAGAATCTGCCGTTGGTGAGCAGTGACAACGCACTGGACGCTTACGGAATAAAACGGCTCTGGTGAGACGCAAAGAAAGGTAGTGTGGGCCTCTCCCCTGCCTATTTCGGCGACTCGCCAAAACGAGAAATCCGTTGTGTTCGCTTCGCGCCGGGAGCATATTCCACTGCGTTATGCCGGTGCTTGAATCAACTCAGCAACTCCCGCTGAAAGTCGCGGAAGACGGCACGATTCGCATTGCTGACACGCGCGTCAGTCTCGAATCCGTCGTGCACCACTATCAGCAAGGGGCGACCGCTGAAGAAATTGCGCTGCGTTTCCCGGCGTTGCGCCTGGCCGATGTTCATTCCTGCCTGGCGTATTTCCTCAATCATCCGGAAGAAGTTCAGGAATACATCCAGCGCCAGCAGCAGCGCGCTGACGAATTGCGCGAACGTATCGCCGCAGACCCGGCGCAGCAGCGCGGCCTTGCCCAGATGCGCGAGCGAATCCACAACCGCGCCGCAACCAGACGACAAGGGGCTTCCTGATGCTCCGCGTCTTTGTGGACCAGGATTTTGATCACGACATTCTGCGCGGCTTGCGCCTGCATCTGCCGAACCTTGATGCCGTCACCGCGCTTCAAGCCGGACTCGACCGGAAAACCGGCCTGAAATTCTCGCGTGGGCCGCTGAACAAAATCGAGTCGTCGTTACACACGACGGCAACACCATGACGGCGCACGCCTACGACCACGTTCGAAAAGGCGAGCCGATGGCCGGAGTTTTCGTCGTGCCGCGTGACCTGCCTGTCGGAAAAGCGATTGCGGAACTCGAAGTGCTGATTGCTTGCAGCGAAGAAGGCGAGTGGAATCAGTTGGTCGTCTTTCTTCCGCTGTAGCCCGGCGACGCGCCTGCTGCATTGGGCGACCTCGCCCGATGCAACTCTCCTCAAACCTTCTCGCAACCGGCAAACAGTTCGTTCCAATCGCAACGGAGCGCGGCGCGCAAGCGCGCCAGCATGGGCAGGCTGGGAAAATTCTCTCCGGCTTCGACGTTCTGAATGTGGCGGGCGCTCACGCCGACTTTTTCCGTTCCAAATCCGGCTCGGCGAAATTCAAACACGCCACACATTCTCCCAGCCCGAATCCAGCTCTAATCGCCCCGCGCGCTTCTCGTCGGCAATCATACGGTTGAGGTCGGAACGAGCCTTTTTGAGCGGCAATCCCAAGTGCGCTGACGCTTTTTCAAGGACTTCTTCGCGGTGAATCTTTCCGTGATTCGGGATGAACTGATAGAGCGCGTTCCGTAATTCCGTCGCCGTTGCTCGCCCGTCGCCGATGGACTTCGGCACTTCGAGAACAAGCTGCGACTGGACTGAACTTGGCGCGCGTTGCGTGAAGATCGCAGGCTGCTGCCCGCCGCTTCCCATTCTTGTGCCGTCGCCAGTGGGGACATGTGTTGAGGCAGCCGAAGCTGTTGTTGGCGCTTCGCGTTCGCGGGCTGACTTGTCCAGTGGAGGCGGAGGGCGGTGTTGCGCAGTTTGTGGTCGCGCAGTCTGCGCGGATTGTCGAGCGGCGGCAATCGCTACCCGGATTGCTTCTTTCTCCTGCTCTTCAAAATGCCACCAATTCGCGCTCCACACTCGATGAAACTTCCAGCCCTGCTTCTCCAAGACGCGCTGGCGAGCGCGGTCGCGTGTTCTGGCAACGAGCGAACTGTGGTAGCTCGCACCATCGCACTCGACCACAAGCAGATTTCTCCCGCGCTCCTTCACGACAATGTCGAGCCGGAACTTGCCCGCACCATATTGGCATTCGAGTTCGTAGCCTTCGTTTTCCAAAAACTCGACGACCTGCTCCTCAAACGGCGAATCGCAGAAGACCACATTCGACACGCCGTCGTTGCGTCTCTTGAACCGTTCGCTGCTGATGCCAAAGGTTCGCGCTTGTTCACTGCATTCCAAATCCCGCAGCAACGATTTCAGACATTGAAATCCTCTGCTTTGGGCGCTCGTCATTTCCAAATCTGCGGTTCGCAGCGACGAGACGACAATCAAGCCGCTTCGTGACCGCGTAATGGCGACGTTCAAGCGCCGTTCTCCACCGCTCTTGGTCAACGGCCCGAGCACCGACGCGCTGAAATGTCCCGCCGGATTCTTGCCGTAGGTCAGGCTCAGAACGATGCGGTCCATTTCATCGCCTTGCACCGTTTCCAGATTTCGCAGAAAGAATCGCGATTCGTCGGCGCAGAAGGCGCGCACTTGCTCTGACGTTTGGAGTTGCAGCATTTCGTCAATCAGTTCCATCTGCGGGATGTTCATCGTGACGACGCCGAGCGATTTTTCGGGCGACTCCTTCACGTGCAATTCAATGAGCTTGATAACCTCTTTCGCTTCGATGCGGTTGTTTCGCTGGCCCGCCGTTTCCGAGTAGATCGCGTCCGGCACGTAATGCAGCCGGCGGCCCATGCCGCTGACGTGCGCTGGCGGATACATTTCGAGTCTCCCGCCGTAAAACCAGTCATTGGAGAAACGGATGAGGTCGGGCGTTTCGCTCCGGTAATGCGACATCAACATCACCTGCGTCGTGTTCTGCTCGAACGCGCCTGAGAATTCGTCGAGAAGGCTCTCGCTGATTCCGAAGTCCATTCCTTCCGCATCTGCGTCCGGGTTGGCAAAGCTCGCGAAGAAGTCTGTCGGCGGAAGCTGATTCTTGTCGCCCACGATGATGACCTGTTTGCCAAAGGCCATCGAGAGCAAGCCGTCAGGCACGCGGATTTGCGATGCTTCGTCGAATATCACCAAATCGAAAGGAACGCCGTGTTCTTCAAAAATCCCGGAGTCTATCAAGTTCGCCAACGACGTTGGACTCATCATCCAGCAAGACTTCGCGGCGAGGAGATAATCGAGATGCGCGTTGACCAACTCGCGAACCGTTCCGCGAATTCTCTGCAAACCAGAAAGTCGCCGTAGTTCTGATTCGCTGTGCGCTGCGCTGCGTGACGCTTCCTGCATGGACTTTCGAAGATTCGCCTTCAGATGGTCAATCACCCACGAAGCCAATTTTTCGTCATGCTCAACAAAGTTCTTGAGCGTCTGCTTGAACTCAAGTCCATGTGGCTTTGCAACCGGATCACAGAGGCGAAGCAAATTGAAGCAGAACAAACGCTGGCACTGCTCTGGGGGAACTGCACCATCGAGAACTTTGGTCCAGAGCGCCTTGATTTCCGGGAACGCGAAGATTTTGCCCTGCCACCGCCGCTTTTCCAGCCATAGCGGATGGCGCGGCAACTCGTTGAGGATTTCCGCAAGCCGCGCAACGAGTGAAGGGTAGTCAACCAGCCCGGCGCGTGGATGTTCAAAGAGCGCATTCAGCTCCTCGTGGGCCGCAGCCATGACGGTTTGATGCTCCTGCAAACGGTCACGGAGTTTCACCCAAAGCGCGTTATCCACGTCCAGCTTTTGTTGGCCGCGCAAGCGCTCGAACAAATCACGCCAGGCGACAACATCGCACAGCCATTTCCAGTCGGGTTGCGCCTGGCTCGTCGTCTGGAGTTCGAGATATTTTCCCAGCGGCTCAATTTCACGCTGGCAGCGCGCGAATTCTTTCTGTGCCGCGAAAGCCGCCAAAACCTTGTTCGTTCGGTCGCCCTCTTGCCGTTCGTATTCCTGCAAAAACTTTCCGATGCGCTGCCGCGCTGAATTGTAGTGTTCAAGCGCCCGCTCCAAGTCGTCAGATTCCTGTTCGTCTGGCAGAACGAGGCTGTCCAAATCCGCGAGCAACGATTCGACGCCGGCAAGCAGACCTGGATTGACGGATTCCCAAAACGTCTGCCAGTGAACGCTGGCCACTTCAAATAAGTCGTTCCTCTCCCTCATCTGCTCGACGAGCGCGGCAGCTTTTTCAAGCGCCTGAACGCCTTCGTGCGTCAGGTAGCCTGCGGCGTGGTCGTGGCTTTCATGCGCAACGGCAAGATACGCCGAAGTCAACTGCTTCAAGACAACGTGCGTCTCAGCCGCCGTGCGCAGCGAGGTCACCGTGCGTAACGCCGTGACGGCGTGAAGCGTGACCTCTTGCCATTGTTTGAAACCGCGCGTGGGAATCGTCGGGAAAACCTGACGAAGCGCATACTTGCACTTCCTGTCGTTCACGAAATGGATGCAATAGCTGACGACATTGAAACCGTGTTCAGCTTTCGCTTCAACATGCACCCAATGCGTCTCCGCAACTCGCTCCAAAGCGACGAAGTGCAGTGGAAGCGGCGCATTCTTGGCGTGGGTCGCACATGCTTGAAAATGTGCTTTCCATCCCGCCACCGTCAGAACAGGCGTTGAATCCGATTTCCACCAGCCGCGAGGAATCGTTGCTCCGACCGAAGCCAAGGCGAGCACTGCCTGTAATTGCGCGCGTCTGACCTTGAGCAGAGGCGAATACACCAAACCAATCTGGTCGCAGAGCCGTCGGTAGCTCTTTTGGCTCACGTCAATCTCATCGCGCCTGTCGCCGTGATACGCCTCGCGAGCAGACAGATCTTGCCAAGTCTGCGCCTGCTCCGCGGCGACCAAAGCCTTTGCTTCACGCTCCGCCTCTTGCGAATAAACCTCAGTCAGGGGAGCGGGATGACGGGCGGCAATCAATTTCTCGCGGCGTTCCCATTGCATTTGCAGATGCCGGAGTTCTGACGCGGTGATTTCGGCGTTGCCAACGACCTTTGGATAGCAAGCGGGTTTCTCTAAAACCGTCGTGACGAGCGCGAGAACATCAGTCACGTTCGCATCCGAATTCAGCGGCAACTCAATTCCAACCGATGCTGCCCATTCTCTCGCGCCGTCAAGCGATTCGACTTGGCCGAGAATTTTTTGCGCCAGACTCTGCAATTCGTTCTTCGTGTTCGGATTTTCGTCGAAGACTTCGACCCGGACACGATTCCAAACGTTCTTTGCGTCCGTCAGAACAGCGGACAGGTCCGGCCACTCGCCCAAACTGCCGAGCAGCTTGTTCAAGCGTTCTTTGGAAAGGGACTGCCAGTTGGAAATCGGAATATTCGGCACGGACTTCAACTCCTTGCGAAGCTGAATCAATCCGGCGAGCGCGTCGCGCTTCGTTACTTGCAAGGAAGGATGCGCAATCGCGCGCCCAAACCTCACTCGCTCATTCAAAGCCTTTCGCGTCTCCTGCAATTGACTGAACGGATAAACCCATGCTTCCGGGCCGGGC
Source organism: Verrucomicrobiota bacterium (assembly GCA_040754135.1). Classification (GTDB taxonomy): domain Bacteria; phylum Verrucomicrobiota; class Verrucomicrobiia; order Limisphaerales; family SIBE01; genus JBFMDG01. Next base: position 429 of record JBFMDG010000258.1, on the reverse strand, counting down.
GGAAACTTGTCCGTCGCTTGCTTGAGAAATTCGCGCTTGTCCAAATCTTCGTCGTGCAAATTCAGCAACGCGGGTTTGAGTCCACAGTCGGATAGCCGCTCCTCGACTTGTGTGATTGCTGCCTTCTTGTCGCAGACCAGCAAAACATTGCGCCCGTGATAAAGCGCGTTGCTGATGATGTTGGCGATTGACTGCGACTTGCCCGTTCCCGGCGGCCCTTCAACTTGGAGACTGAATCCTTGGTCCGACAACTGAATGACTCGCAACTGGCTGTCGTCGCAAGGCAGAACCAAACCCAACTCTTCCAACCCGTCGTCTGTAATTTCTTCCACCGGCGCTGTGATTTTGCTCTCGCCAAGTTTGGCTTGAACGACCGGATTCTTCGCCAGTGCTTGCCGCAGCGGCGGCTCGGTCAATCGTCCCTGAATC
>JBFMDG010000257.1:0-9386 GCA_040754135.1 Verrucomicrobiota bacterium | reverse complement strand
GCAAAACGTTCCTTCGCGAATCGAGATCCGGAAAGGTCGTGGCGAATGGTCCGGCACGTCTCGACTAGAAACAAATGATCGAACTCACATTCGATGCTACGCAGAGCCCAAATTCCCCGTAGCAGCCTGACGTGAGTCGGCTCTAATATTTTCTGCGCGCAAGCCGCGCCCAGGCCCCGAGTGCATTCCCACGCGCAAAACGCTCCCGCGAATCGAGATCCGGGAAGGTCGTGGCGAATGGTCCGGCACGTCTCGACCAAAAACAAATGATCGAACTCACATTCGATGCTACGCAGACCCCCAATCTCCCGTAGCAGCCTGACGTGCGGCGGCTCTAATTTCTTCTACGCGCAAACCGCGCCTAGGCCCAGAGTGCATTCCCACGCGCAAATCTTTCCTTCGCGAATCGAGATCCGGGAAGGTCGTGGCGAATGGTCCTGCACGTCTCGACCAGAAACAAATGATCGAACTCACATTCGATGCTACGAATTCTGAAAGCAGCGCAGTTCCACCATTTAACCATTTAACCATTTAACGCCCTTCAACCAAATTCAGTTGAATTCCCGCTTTGCTCCGGGACAATTCGCAGCCAATGACGGTTCAACATTTCATTATCGCCACGGCCGGGCACGTGGATCACGGCAAAAGCGCCCTTGTCAAAGCGCTCACCGGCACTGATCCCGACCGGTTGCCGGAGGAAAAAGCGCGCGGCATCACCATTGACCTCGGGTTCGCTCATCTCGATTTACCAGCTCCCGCCTCGACGCAACCACCAACGCTTTTTCGGCTCGGCATCGTCGATGTTCCTGGGCACGAGGATTTCGTTAAGAACATGGTGGCGGGGGTCGGTTCGATCGATCTGGCGCTGTTCATCGTGGCGGCGGATGACGGTTGGATGCCGCAAACCGAAGAGCATTTGCAAATTCTGACTTACCTCGGGGTGCGCCGGGCCATCGTCGCCCTGACTAAAATCGATCTTGTGGAATCGGATGAACTCGAAGTGGTCGAAGGCATTCGCACTCGTTTGGAAAACACCGTCTTTGCCGATGCGCCCATCGTTCCGACTTCTGTGATCAACAGCCGAGGAATCGCCGAACTGAAATCCACATTATCCGGTCTGCTGGCCGCGACGCCTCCGCCGCGTGATATCGGCAAACCGCGTTTGCCGGTCGATCGCGTGTTCGTTCTCCGCGGCATCGGCACGGTGGTGACGGGGACGTTGAATGGAGGCACGCTGCGGCGGGGTCAATCTGTCGTGGCGCAACCGGGCGCGCTGGCCGGAAAAATTCGCAGCCTCCAATCGCACAATGAGGATGTGGACGCGAGCGGACCGGGCACGCGCACCGCGATCAATCTCCCTGATTTGGCCAGCCGTTCGGAACTGGAATCAGCCGGCATCGGGCGCGGAGATGTCATTACCCTTTCGGAACTCGGCACACCATCGAACACACTCGACGTCGTGCTGGAGAAATCGGGACGTTTGCAGGACGTGAAAAGTCCGGCGGCGCGCCCGCTCAAGGATGGCGCGCTCGTGCGTGTGCATCATGGCAGCGCCAATTTCAGCGCGCGCGTCATTCTCATCGGAAGCGAACCGCTCCAACCGGGAGGACGCGTGTTTGCGCAATTGCGATCGGAGACGCCGGTGTTTGCCTTTGCGGGAGACCATTTCATCGTGCGTGACTGGGCCGAGCAATACACGCTGGGCGGCGGCGTCATTCTCGAACCGGACGCGAACCGCAGGAGTTTTCGCGGCGAGAAACATCGCCAGTTTCTCGAAAAGCGCGCCGCTGCGCCGGAAGATTGCGCGACGTTTGTGGCCACACGACTGGACCGCGACGGGGCCGCGCGCCGGACTGGGTTGCTCACGAAATCGCGTTTTAGCACTTCGGAAATCAACGACGCGATCGCGCAGCTGATGAAAGAAGGCCGGACGCGAGTGATGGGAGACTGGGTTGCGGAAACGGGCTGGTGGACCAGGCTTCGCCAGCGCGCCATGGATGCCATCGATCAGGAACATCGGCAGCGACCGCAACATGTCGGGCTCGCTTTGAGCGATTTGCGGCGCGTCATGGAGCCGCATTTGCCCGCGTCGGAACTGTTTGATTTGCTGGCGGCCGACCTTTGCCAGTTTGGATTTAGCCAGGTGGGCGTTGCGATTCGGCGCGACACCCATCGGCCGGCTTTGCCACCGCAATTGCAGGCTGCCGGTCAACGATTGCGCGGAGCGCTCTCGACCAAACCATTCGAGCCGCCGTCGAAGAAGGAACTGGCGCCGGATCAGGTGAGCCAGCAGGCCTTGCGGTTTCTTTTGCAAACCGGCGAAGCAGTGGAAGTCGGCGAGGAGGTGGTGTTGCTCAACGACAATTTCAGCAAAGCCGTCGAGATCGTGAAAAAATATTTGCGGGATCATGGCAGCGCCACGGTGAGTGAACTGCGCCAGGCCGTGGGCGCCAGCCGCCGAATTATGGTTCCGCTTCTGGAAAAGCTCGATAAGGAAGGCGTAACGCGCCGCGATGGAGACAAACGATTCTTGCGCAAAAGCTGATTCCGACATTGCTGATGCAAGCGCAAGCAACGTTGAGGAAAAAAGATCGGAACATTCATTGCGCGCTTCCCTTTTGCGAATCGCCCGCTATTTTCGGTGTTCGAGTATGCGATTTGAAGTTGTTCGCGTCAGTGCTGTCGGTGCGTTTCTTTGCATCAATGCCCTCCTCTTCGCCGATGATCCATCGATTCCCCAAAGCCCCGCATGGGTTTCGGCGCGGGTGCAGAGCTGGCAACCCAAAGCGGATGAAAAGCGGTTCGATGAGATCGGCTGGGCGCCGGACATTCGGGCCGCGTTGCAACAGGCGCGCGAGCAGGGGCGACCGGTTTTTCTTTTCACGCATGACGGCCGGATGAATCTTGGCCGGTGCTGAGGGGGCGCGTTTTCATTGAGAGCGGGTCCGCTCTCGAAGGCTAAGGTCATCTCGACGTTGAACGCCTATTTTGTTCCGGTTTATGCCGTGAACGAAGATTATCGCGAAGGCGGATCACAGCCGCCGGCGGAGAAAGCAGAATACAATCGCATTTATCGCGAAACGCTTCAGGCCAAAATGTCCGCCGGAACGGTGCATGTGTATCTTTTGAATTCCGACGGCCGCCCGATCGATTCGTTGCATGTGGCGGATGCGGCAAAGCCGGGCCGGTTACTCGAAGCGCTCGAAGGCGCCATTCAACAATTGCAACTCAAACCAGGCAAGACGCTCAATTCTCCAAAGCCGCAGTCACGCCCCCCTCCTGTCAATGAGAAGGATCTCGTTCTGCACCTGGTGGCTCGCTCTCTCGATGGGCGCGGCGCCTGGAGCGAATTTCCCGTCGAGAATTGGATCGCTCTCACCCCAGCCGAATGGGCGTCTTTCTTTCCACCGCAAACACCGGCGCCAACTTCCTGGCCGATCGATGCGGCCGTATCGCAGAAATTGCTCACCCATTTTTACCCCGCCACAGAAAACAACGACGTGCGCAAAAACCAGTTCGAACATCAAAGACTCGCGGCGACTGTGGTCACGACAAACGCGAACGAAATGCTCCTTCGGATCGAAGGGTCCCTGCGCATGCGCCACGATTTTTACCACCGCGAGGATGGAAAAACCGTCGAGGCCACGATCATTGGCTACGCGCGAATCAATCCCGCCAAGCGCGCAATTCTTGGATTTGAAATGGTCACCGACGCGGCCACTTATGCGGATGGCAATTTTGGAATTGCCGTGCGCCAGTGGCCGCGATGAATGGCCATCATGACCTTTCCGGCTCGACCTGCGCCCGGCCGGCCTGCGTTCAGTGCTTCATGAGTTTGGCGTCCATCGCTCTCGATCCAGGCTGCGTTTCGGCGTTCCATTCCGCCTTCCATTTTGACACTGCCATCGCCCTCTGTTAATGGAATGGCTCATGAGAAGAATGTTTGGGGGGCTGATCATCGCGTTGATCGTTGGACTCTTTTTTGCCAGAGCCGCAACCGCGCTGGACCTGGCGCAAATCGATTCCTTGATGGCTCAAGTGCAGCCGACGGCTGCTGAACAAAGGTTTCATTCCATTCCCTGGGCGACCGATATTCGAGACGCCTTGCGTCAGGCTCGTGAAACGGGGCGCCTGGTTTTTTACTTTCAATTCACCTCGCGGAATAACATGGGTCGATGCTGAGGGGGCGCGGCTACGATGAGAGCGGGTCCGCTCTCCGATCCCAACGTGCTGGAGGTTTTGCAAACGTATTACGTGCCGGTCTTTGCCCAAAACGAGGATTATTATGATCACTCGAAGAAAGCCGAATCCGAACGCGCCGAATATCATCGCATCCATGCCGAAGCCCTGGCCAAAGGTTTCACGGCAAGCCTCGTCCATGTGTACATCCTCACGCCCGACGGACAGGTGCAGGATGCCATGCGCGTCGAATCGGCCAGCCGCACCGCGACTTGTCTGGAGTTGCTGAAAAAGAATGCGGCTCGAATCGATCCCAAGACTTTAAAATCAATCTCTCGACGTGACCCGCCCGCTTCCGATTCGGGAGAGTTCGCAGCGTTCATCCTCCGCACACGCTCGATGGATGGCCGCGCTGCCTGGACCGATTTCGATCCGGAAGTTCGCGTCACCCTTTCCCTCGAACATTTGAAAACTTTGTTGCCACCACCGGGCGCAACAATCGGAACAAAATGGAATCCAGGCCGAACTTGCATCGAAGCGCTTTTCCGTCCGATGATTCCCGCTATCGAACGCGATGCCTCCGGCATCGAATCCAAGCTGTCCGGAACCATTATCGCCGTGGAACAATCGATGACTCGCGTTCGTCTGGAAGGGCAAATCGTGCTGAAAGATCCCAATCACCCGGAAAATCCGCTGCTCTACGTGGAACTCATCGGGGTCATGGAGACGGATGCCAACGGGCGGCTGCGCGCATTCAAGCTCGCCTCCCAACAGGCGATGTATGGGTTCGGTGAATACGCGGTTTCCGCTTCCCTCTTATGAACTTTTTTATGATGCGATCCGTCATTGCCTCTCTCGTTGCGGGCTGCGTTCTTTTGGAAAGTGCAGCCGCAGATTTGCGATTGGGCATCATCGGGCTCGACACTTCGCACGTGACGGCGTTTACGAAACTGCTCAACGATCCGACGGCCAGGAATCATGTGCCCGGCGCCAAAGTGGTGGCCGCTTTCAAAGGCGGCAGTCCGGACGTGGAATCGAGCTGGTCGCGTGTGGATAAATTTACGAAGGAATTGCAGGAGAAATTCGGGGTCGCCATCGTGCCAAGCATCGAAGAACTTTGCGCGCGCGTGGACGCGGTGCTTTTGGAAAGCGTCGATGGCCGGCCGCATCTCGAACAGGTCAAGCCGGTCATCAAAGCGCGAAAGCCGGTGTTCATCGACAAGCCTGTGGCCGGATCTTTGCGCGACGTCATTGCCATTTACAAACTCGCACGCGAAAACAAAGTGCCAGTGTTCAGTTCCTCTTCCTATCGTTTTTACGACAGCCTGATTGAAGTCAAGAAAGCGGCCATCGGCGAAATTCGCAGTGTTTTGTCCTATGGCCCGGCTCATTTGGAATCGCATCATCCTGATCTTTTCTGGTATGGAGTGCATCCCACCGAAGCCCTCTTTGCCGTGCTCGGCACCGGTTGTGAAACGGTCGTGCGCACTTCCACGCCGGAATCCGACATTGTCTCAGGCGTCTGGAGCGGCGGACGGACTGGAACTTTGATCGGGCTGCGCACCGGGAGCACTCCGCACAAAGTGATTGCCTTCGGAAACAAAGGAGTCGCCGAACAGAAACCAGGCGGAGGGGATTACGCCCCGCTCGTTCGCGAAATTGTGAAGTTCTTTCAAACAGGTGTCGCGCCGGTGTCTGCTGAGGAGACGATCGAAATGTTTGCCTTTATGGAAGCCGCCGACGAAAGCAAACGACGCGGCGGGCAGCCGGTGCAAATCCGTGAGGTGTTGAAAAAATCTGCGGACTGAGGCGCGCTGCCGCGTGGTTAACCCAGCTTGAATTTGGGTGATTGGCTCATGAACCGGATCGGGTTCCCGTAGATGATCCGGTCGATGGCTTCGAGCGCATGGCCGCGTTTGCGCATTTCCAACGCGGTGTGCGGCACCGCCAGCGGCACGCTTTCTCCCCAATCGCACGCACTGTTCATCCAAAGCCGTTCGCTGCCGTAAGTCTCAAGGATGTCAATGGCTCGCGCTGAGGTGCACTTCGAAATCGGATAAAGCGTCATACCAGCCCAAAATCCGGCCTCGAGCACCATTTCGACCGTGTGCTCTTCCACGTGATCGATAATGCATCGCTCGGGGCGAATGCGCCGGTCGCTTTTCAACACGTCAATGATCAGCCGCGTGCCTTTCAACTTGTCTTCAAGATGCGGCGTATGCACGAGAATCAATTGATCATGACGCGCCGCCAGATCGACGTGCATTTCGAGCACTTTAATTTCGTTTTTGCTGTTCTTGTTCAGCCCAATTTCGCCAATGCCCAGCACGTTGGGACGATCGAGAAATTTCGGAATGATCCCGAGGACTTCCTCCGCCAGCTTGACGTCTTCGGATTCCTTCGGGTTGATGCAAAGCCAGGTATAATGCGCCAGGCCATAACGGGCGGCGCGCTTCGGCTCGTGCTCGGTCAATTGACAGAAATAATCGTAAAAACCTTGAACCGAGCTGCGATCAAATCCAGCCCAGAACGCCGGCTCGCAAACGGCCACGCATCCTGCCGTCGCCATATCGACGTAATCGTCCGTCACCCTGCTGACCATGTGACCATGAGGTTCGATGTACCGCATAAAATTCAGACCACTTCGGAAATAAAAATTTGGGATGGCTCAACCATGAGATTCGCGTGAATCAGTGTGCATCACATTTTCGACATTGAATCAGCGGCGGACTTCGGGCCCGGCCACGCCCCGCAAGCCGCTTTAGTCGTCGCTTTGGCAATCGGTTGAGTTGTGGGATCGCTGAACGCCAGCAACACCTGCTTGGCCCGGCCAGTTTCCATGTCTTGCAATTTCGGAATCGCCTGCCGGAACGCTTCCAGGCGAAAATCAGCTTCCCCTTCCGCGCGATCCACACGATCGAGAAAAGCGGCGATCTCGATCAGTTTGCAACGCGCTTCCATGAAGTAGAGGTCGAGCACTTGTTGACGTGTCATAATTCAAAAATTCAAGCACCGCGGCTGGCTCATCGACCGGCCATGCGACGGAAATCAATTCCGTTTTCCATCGGCAAGCAAATAATTAATCCGATGCGCCGCGAAAAAACAAGGAGGCATCTCGACTCGACGACACGATCGCCCGCATCATCAGGCGATGGAATCAGCCAGGGCGGGGATGAACTCAGTGCGAGATCGAGCGATCAAGCAAACGATTGATGCGCTTTGGTCGGTTTGTGTCAGGCGAGCATCTCGACCCACTTGGCGTAGGCGGCGGGGACGGGAATTCTCTTGCCGCGGGCCAGGTCGTGAAGGAGCAAATCCAACCATTGGCGCGAAGCGGAAAACTTTTTCAGCACGACAAAGAGATTCGCGCCTTCGCGGACCAGCTCATATTCCTCGATCACGAGGGTGATGGGCTGGTCTTCCCCTTTGAGAAGCATTTCGATTCGTGCCGTTTTTTGCCGCGAATCTATCTGAAAGTTCAACATGCGTCCGTAGCGCTCGAGTTTCTCCGCCAGCGCCCGCTCGATCAAATGCGACGAGCAGGCATCCTTGCTGCGACTCCACCATGAACGGACCGTGTTGGCAATGCTCATAAACCGGGATGATCTCGGTTGCTTCGCCTGATCTTATGCAATCCGCGGATGGAGCAAGTAAACATGATTCCGATCCACAGATTGCTCTTTTTTGGCCAATCCTCCGAGATTCAACTTGGTTTTAATTTCATTCCAGCGCGCTTCGGGGACGGTTTCCGGCTCGTGATAATCCTCCTCCTGGCAAAGCCTGCGCAAGCCTTCGGTCTTGGATCGATCCAGGAATGTGGCGATAAATGCAATCTCACGCCGGCTTTTCATGGCTTCGCGCAACTTGGAAATCCAATCACTTTCCGCAGTCAGTGCGTTCACGACTTCAAGTTCTTCCGCTGATGTTCTCATGCATACCTTCCTGGGCAACCATAGCACTTCATCGCAACCTCCGTTGGAATCTTCTTCCGCACCCTTTTTCAAAACGTTCGTCGAAACCATTGCCTTTCCTTTGTCGAAAACATTGTCGCCAACTTTGTCGGAACCTTTGTCGAAATATTTTCGAGCGAGATGCCGATAAAGTTTGGGACGAAGTTTTCGACAAAGGGGTGATTGCAAAACATTCATCGCGCGCTTTCGTGCGTTTGGGCCATCCCGGAGGGATGCCAGACAGTAGCCGGGGGTTGAGCGCAGCGATACCCCCGGAAACCGGAAAAACAATGTGCCCGACCCTGAAGGGGTCGCAGAATCGGCGGATCATACACACCATTCTGGCACCCCTTCAGGGTGCTGGGATCTGATCAATCGCTTACCGGAGGTCTCCGCGTTGCTGCGACCTCCGGCTACTTTCTGACAACCCTTCGGGTTGCCTCTCGATCGATACCCACAGGGCTCACCGTCAAGACACAGGACAGAGCGGCAGAAAAAAGGGAAAGGGCCGAGCTCTTTCCGCTCCGGAGTTTGAGCCATTTGCCAATGCGTTTGCCTTTCCTTGTGTCGAAAACCTTGTCGCAAACTTTGTCGGAACCTTTGTCGAAAGATTTTCGATCGAGATCCCGACAAAGTTTGGGACGAAGTTTTCGACAAAGGAGTGATCGCAAAATATCCATCGCACGCCTCCGTGCGTTGGGCCATCCCGGAGGGATGCCAACGATTGGGGCGGCCTTTTAGGCCTCGGAACAATCGGGTGATTTCCCTACCCGGCCCTTCAGGCCGGGCTGTCACATGACGGGCTTTCAGCCCTAGCCAATGCAGTCGCGCTGCTCAACCTGGAAAAGTGATTTCGCCAACTTGCGGCAAGCTTTCCGACAGGCCGAAGTAAGACCTCGTCCTTGCTGAATGCATACCTCTCCCCAGCTGCGGCAAAACCCCGGTACGTCTGAGGTGAAACCTAGGTACGTCTGAGGTGAAACCTAGGTAGGTCTGGGCCAAAACCTGGGTACGTCTGAGGTGTACTTTCGGTACGTCTGGCTCGTACTTCGGGTACGTCTGAGGTAAGAATGGGCCCACTCTGAGCGGGGGATTGCTTCGGACTGGACGAGGTATCGAGTATTGCTGTGATAGGTCTAAACCCAGACCGAGGAAACCATTCGCCCAAGCTGGTGAAATGATTCCGCCAATGGGGAAAAACGCCTGCTGCAAGCTGCAAAGCTCCGGATCCGCTTGGAACGTGATTTGGTTCGCACC
>JBFMDG010000256.1:0-9409 GCA_040754135.1 Verrucomicrobiota bacterium | reverse complement strand
GGGCTCGACAGCCGCCCCCCTGCTCATTTTATCTCGCTATCCGACGCGCCAAGACTTACCAATTCACAGAAGACCAAAACCAAAAACAACACAGCCATCGGGTAACACCCCTTTTGGCACAACGAATTCCCCCCTCGGGTAACAGTTACTTTTGGCGCACGGCGTCGGTTTTCGAGTGGCGTTGTTCCTCTTTCCGTTTGGTTGTTGAGCCTTTTCGGGCCCTGCGCGTTCCTGGAACTGCGCGTCTTTGCTGCCAATTTCGCCGGCGGGGCAGCGCTCGGAAAAATACCCAGCTCCACGATTCTCGACATCGTGGCACGTGAAACTGCCCCGTCCGGCATCTCTCCGACAAATTCGGCGCAACCCCCCACCACCTCGATCGCGCCGAGTGGATCTTTGTCCGCCAACACAGGGGGTGGGGCTCCGCCGCCGGCGCAATGGGAATCTCGTGGATTAGGCGCCGGCGGCGGAATGTACGGACCTACCATCAGCCCGCATGATCCGAACGTCATGTTCCTGACCTGCGATATGAGCGAGGTTTTTCGCAGTCGTGACGGCGGACTGAGTTGGGTGACCATCGATTTCACTCAATTGACGGTTAAGCCGGAAGCGGAAATCCAATTCACCAGCGATCCACAAATTCTGTATGCGCACGACGTTCACCGCCTGGCCAATGAATCGGTGACGAGCCGTCCGGTGAAGAGCATAGACGGCGGCGATCATTGGACGCCATGCCCGGGCTGGCCGGCAAAAGTCGCGGGCTGGCGCATTTACGCGGATCCGAACCGGACCGATCGCGTCGTCATGGGCAGTATTGGCGCGTTGTACACATCGAATGATGGGGGAACTACCTTCCAGAGCGCATTCAACTTCAGCCCGGTTGTGGGGGCAAACGGCGGCCGCCTTTGTGGCGCATTTTTTGACGATGCCCTGAATGCCAATGGCAAAAATGATTTGTTCGTCGGGTCTAACTCGGGATTGCTGATTTCAACTGATAACGGCGTTTCGTTCACTGTGGCGACGATTCCTGGACTTCCTGCGGGGCATGGGATGACCTCGTTTGCTGGCGCGAAGGACACCGTGACAGGCCGGATCCGTTTTTACTGCATTACCGCTTCGGCTGCCGTCATCAAGATGCAAACGACCGCGGAGAATTTATATACACATTTTAGCGGAGTTTATCGGCTGGACTGGGATCCGAACCAATCGATGAACTGGGTGGCCGTGAACAACGGGATCGACGCGCGAGATCAACCGGGCTTTGTGGCGATGTCTCCACGGCATCCGGATGTGGCATACCTCGCAGCGAACCGGCTCGGACTCATTTATCCGGACAATTGCGCGGTTTACAAACTCAACACTGCTGGAAATGCGTGGACGAGTGTGCTTCGCATCTTGACGAATGCGAACGTCGTCACCGGTTGGGGCGGCGTGAATGATGTCGTGGGAAACGGAACGGCGACGAGTGAGACCGGAGTGAATTTTTCCGCTCCGCACGGGTTTGGAATCGATCCCAAAAATCCGGAGCGCCTCATTGTGACGGACAGTGCCATGGCGCATATCAGTGCCGATGGCGGCAATGTCTGGCGGCAGATTTACATCGATCGCGCTTATGAGAATCCCGCGGGAACATTGCTGCCGCACGCCAAGGCTTACAAAGGAAACGGACTCGAACCAACGGTTTGTTATTGGGTCGAATGGATGAATCGAACCAGCCTTTGGGCGGGGTTTAATGACATCAAAATGATCCACAGCGGTGATGGCGGGTTCACCTGGTCGTTTAATTTTAAAAACCGATCGCTTCCATCAGGCGACGCTTACCAGATCCTTTATCACGCGAGTTCTGGAACGCTCTACGCCATCAATCCGTTCCTCATCTCGCCTTACCAGGAGGATGGAGTGGACGATGCGCAAGTCGATGGCACCGGCGTCAAGATCGGCACCGGCGGGGTCTATTTCCTCCCACCGAATTCGCAAGGCTGGCTCCCCTTAAAAATCGATTTTGGCGTCGCACCGGGTTCACCGACCGGAACCAAAGGCGCCGCGCCCGTTTGGCTCGCCCTCGATCCTTACGATCCGGAAAAGCTCTACGTCAGCATCGCCAACAGTGACCCGGCCAAAGGCGGCGTGTATGTCACGTCCAATTTGTCAGCAGGCGCGAACGCAACGTGGATCAAATTGCCCGATCCCGTAAACACGCCGCCATCGGGCCGATCCACCGAAGGCCATCCGTATAACGTTCGCATTCTGAAAAATAACCGGCTGGTGGTGAGTTACTCGGGGCGGCAAATCGGCGACGAAAGCGGGCCATTTACTCCTTCTTCGGGCGTTTTCTACAGCGCAGATGGCGGGCAGACCTGGGAGGATCGAAGTGATCCGGGAATGCACTACTACGTCCAGGATGTTGTTATTGACCCGCATGACCCGGCAGAAAACACCTGGTACGCCTGTGTTTGGAATACCAACATGGGAATCGCAGCACAAAACAATGGCGGGCTCTATAAAACGACAAACGCAGGACTGAACTGGACGCGCCTTATCGCCGGGCCAAGCATCACTTCGTGCACGATCAATCCCGATCCGGCATTGCGGGATGAGATGTTCGTCTGTTCCCATTATGCCGGCCTTTTTCACACCAGCAACGTCAACGATCCTTCGCCCCAGTTTAATGCGGTCTCTTCCTACCCATTCCGCGGGCCCAATCGTGTTTTTTACAACCCGTTCAATCCTTCCGAAATCTGGGTCACCAGCAACGGCAATGGCTTGCGCGTGGGCGTCCGCACCGCTGCTTCCACCCTCGAATTTGCCGCCGCGCAACTCACGGTGAACGAAAATGCATCGACCATTGCGGTGCCCGTTCAAAGAATTGGCAGCACCAGCGGCTCGGTCTCGGTCGATTTCCGAACCGGCGATTCCACAGCGACTTCCCCGAAGGACTTCACCGCCGTTGCCGGTTCTTTGACCTGGGCGGATGGCGACGCGGCTCCCAAACAAATCGTTATTCCAATCGTCGATAACCCTGAAGTGGATGGAACCAGAACCCTGACTGTAACGCTGGAAAATGCTTCAGCGGGTGCGACGCTCGGGCAGATCACTCAGACGCAGATTTCAATTCTGGACGACGACACGGATGGAAACCTGTTCACAAACGGTTCTTTTGAACAGGGCCTGCAAACCTGGATCACGCCTTTGCCAGGTCTCGTGCAATACTCGATCAGTCCGGACGCGCATGACGGCGCACAGTCCGCTCGCGTAGCCAATCGCTCTGTCCTGGGGCATTCGATGCAGCAGGATCTCAACGCGGCATTGTCGGCAGCAATGAATGGCGCGCGTTACACCACTCGTTTCTGGGTCAAGCTCGATGCCCCCGCAAGTGTTCGAGGAGTGCTCGATCTGGTGGATGATGCCGGCTCGACGCATTTGATTCTCGCCGAGCAAGTGGTCCGCAGCCCGAATGTCTGGATTGAAATTACCGGCACCAAAGTCATTGGCTGGTCGGGCGCAATTCGCTCCGCGACTTTCACTTTGGAAATTGGCCAGGTGCCGGAAAATAGCTTTCCGGCATACCAGGTGGATGCAGTCCGGATGCAGCCGGATGCAGATGGCGATCTCATTCCGGATTACGATGAACGTGTGGCGGGCACGAACCCGCAATCATCAGACACAGACGGCGATGGCCTGCCGGATGGCTGGGAGGTCGAAAACCAATTGGATCCCAACAAAGCGGATGGATCGAGTGATCCGGATCAGGATGGGTTCACTAACCTTCAGGAGTACTGGGCGGCAGTGAATCCTCGAGACAAGAATTCCTTTCCAGGAAAAACCGCCAATCCCCAGGCGAGCCGTGAAGCGAAAGCGGTGTTGCAATATTTGTCGCTGTTGCCTTCGAGTCCAGCCCATCGCCTCGTTGTAGGGCAGCATCTCACCGACACCGTGCCGGAATACACCAATCTGGTGGTGCGGCTGGCGCAACTGAGCGGACGTTGGGTCGGCTTGCTTTCGTTGAGTGCCGAAGGGCAAACGCAGCCGCTGCAAATATCCAGCGTGGTTCCCTACGCGTTGGATCAATGGACGAATGGCGGTTTGGTGCTGATCAAATGGGCGGTGTGGAATCCGTGGACAAAAAAATATGCCTCCGATCTGGACCAGAACAGCGTGGATATTCCTGGCCTGCTCGATCCGGCGTCGAGTGCTCCTGCCAATCTCGCCACGAACCAGTCCGCGCAGCAGGTCTATTTTGGCTGGCTCGATGAAGTGGCCGCTTCATTGGCCGAGTTGCGCGATGCTGGTGTGGTGGTTTTGTGGCGGCCCATGTCGGAGATGAACGGCGGTTGGTTCTGGTGGGGACGCGCCCGGCAAGCCGATTACATCGCGCTCTGGCGGCACATGCATGACTATTTCACCCGCGTCAAAGGCCTCCACAATCTGCTTTGGGTTTACGAATCCGATAGCGGCGTGCACCCCGGTGTTCCGTCGGATTACTACGTTCCGGGCGATGACGTTGTCGATGTGGTGGGCCACAACTTTTATCATGACACCTGGAATCTGTCGTTTGACTCGGAACTCATTTATCGGCGTTACGGAAAAGTTTATGGCTTTCCGCAGGCCGGCCCGAGCAAACAACACCCTCGAGACGGATCGTTCGACAATTTGATTTATCTCGATGGCATCATCAATCGTTATCCCCTGTGCTCGTTCATTGCTGTCTGGAACAGCTTTTCCACCGCGGGCGGAACCGCCACCTCGAAACTCGCTATTGTCGATAATCAGCATTTCCAGGAACTGCTCGAACATCCCCTGACCGTCACGCGCGAAAACGTCGCTTGGAAACCTTTCATTCCGCTGAGCATCAATTCCGATTCGAAACTTCCAGAGGCCAACGTTGGGATCGCGTTCCAATACAGGCTGGCGTCAGATGGCGGAACACCGCCTTACCTTTGGAGCATCGATGCCGGTTCGATTCCCGGCGGTTTGAGGTTGAGCACCGACGGCATCATTTCCGGAACGCCCACCCAAAGTGGAGTTTTCAATTTCACGTTAAAACTTGCTGATGATACGGGCGCCCTTGTTCGGCAGGATTTTTCCCTTACGATTCTTCCGCCGCCATTGGCCATACTCACCGCTCCCGATTTGCCAGCCGGAATGGCGGGCGCGGTTTACTCCCAGGTGTTCACCGCAACGGGAGGAACCCTTCCATACGCATGGGCGCACTCGAACGGTAACCTCCCGATCGGGTTGACCTTCGACAGTTCGGGCAAGTTATCAGGCACGCCTGCAGAATCGGGCACGTTCAATTTCGACATCCAAGTCAACGACGCGAGCAATCAAAACGTCACGCGCTCGTTTACATTGTTTGTGGCTTCTTCACCGCTCGTGATCACCACGCCGTCCGTGCTGGCTTCGAGTACCGTCGGCGTGGCCTACCAGCAGAATCTGTCTGCCACCGGCGGTTCGGGCGCCTATGTGTGGACATTATTCAGTGGCGCGTTGCCCGGCGGGTTGGATCTGGCTCCTGAAGGGCGGATTTCAGGGATACCTACCGCCGCTGGATTCTATGATTTCACCGTCCAAGTGACGGACGCTTTGAACAGCACGGCTCGGAAAACGATCTTTCTGGTCGTTCATTCACCGCCCATTGTCATTAGCACTCCGCCGAATTTGCCCCCTGGCCAAATCGGAGTGCCGTACACGAAAACTTTCGAGGCCACCGGCGGGAATGCGCCGTTCACATGGTCGGTGGCCGCAGGGAATCTTCCGCAAGGAATGACACTCTCTTCCGAGGGAATACTTTCCGGCACCCCTTTGGAATTCGGCACATTTGTCTTTCAAATTCTTCTCCACGACATCACGGGACAATTGGTGGATTCGCCATTCTCACTTGTCATTGCGCCGCCACCCTTGGTCATTTCGAATACAGCCGTTCCTGATGGAGTGGAAGGAGACCTTTATTCGCACCAATTCACCGCGACGGGCGGAGTCCCGCCTTATGTCTGGAGTCTGGTTTCCGGCAATGCGCCCGCCCAAATGTCATTCACCGCAGACGGTGTCCTGACAGGAATACCAGGGGCATCAGGTGCATTTGGTTTGGTGGTGCGAGTCACCGACAGTGTCGGTGTGTTTTCGGAACACGACTTCACCTTCAACATTCACCCGCCTCCTCCTCCAGGAAACATCCAGGTGGAAAGCGAAGCATACACGATCGCGGAAAACGGTGGCTCGATTGAGATCAAATTGCTTCGCATCAATGGAAGCGCGGGACAGGTGTCGGTCGAATTGGCGACTGAAGATGGCGCCGCCATGAGCGGAGCCGATTACCAGCAGACCAATGCCATGGTGGTGTGGCCCGATGGCGATAGTTCGCCGAAATCAGTCGCGATACCAATCCTGGATGATTTGGTTTTTGAAGGAAACGAACAATTTCAGGTGGCGCTGCGTTCGCCGAGTGGCGGCGCGTCTCTCGTGTCGCCTGATCGGGCCATGGTCACCATCGTGGAAAATGATTTGCCACCGGTGGGATCCATAAAATTAGGCGCTGCCGTTACGACTGCTCATGAGGGAAGTACGCTCAATCTATCAATCATGCGCGTCGGCGGCAGCGCCCAAGGTATTTCCGTCCGATTCGAGATCACCGGTGGAACCGCTCTGCCGGATCTGGATTACCGAGCGGCCTCAGGGGAGGTCGCCTGGCCAGATGGAGACGCATCGCCCCGGACGGTCGAGCTGCAATTATTGGCCGATAGCATTGCAGAAGGGGACGAAACTGTAAATTTCGTTCTCAGTAATCCCACGGGTGGCGCCACTCTGGATGAACCTGCGGTTGCGATCATTACGATTCGCGACCGGCCAGTGGATGATTGGCGGTTCCGGCATTTCGCGAGCGAAGCCAATCGCCCTGAAATCAGCGGGGATGGCGCCGATCCTGACGGGGATGGTTTGCCGAATCTGGCCGAATACGCATTCGCGCTCGACCCACGGCTCGCGTCGCGAGCCGACCTGCCGAGCGGTTCGCTTCACACGGTTGGCGGGGGCGAATTTCTGGCATTGAGATTTCGC
This sequence comes from Verrucomicrobiota bacterium, assembly GCA_040754135.1. Taxonomy (GTDB): domain Bacteria; phylum Verrucomicrobiota; class Verrucomicrobiia; order Limisphaerales; family SIBE01; genus JBFMDG01. Next base: position 2,356 of record JBFMDG010000256.1, on the reverse strand, counting down.
CGCGCCGCTCTCGCCGAAGATGTGCTGTTCGTCGTCGAGATTTCCGATGACCTCATGACGTGGATTCCCGGCTCGCGCTATTTCGGCGGCACAGCCACCGGCGACACCGAGGCCACTTTGGAAGTGGAACGAACGCCCGGACCAGTCGAATTCGTGACCGTGCGGGACAAAACACCTTTAAGTCAAAAAACCCGCCGATTCATGCGGATTAATTTGAGCCGGCCGTGATCAAATGGAGAATCGCAGTGCACACGCCGCTCGGTTCCGGGTCTATGGCGATCACGGCCGGCCAATTTTTTGACTGGCCTTTGACTTCCAGTTCAACGAGTAGTCTTACATGCTTTTTTCGCGGCGGCCGTCGGTGTTTTCAGGCCTGGCGTGTGCCTTTTTTCTGTCTATTCAATGCGATTCAGCCCCATTGACGTGGCAGGCGATCGATTCGGCCCGTTATGCCGAACTTGCCCGTCCGGCCACGGGAAGCGTCGGATTCAAGCTCCTCGAACCCGCGCTCACCGGGGTGGCTTTCACGAACCGCCTTTCCGAAGAGCGCTATCTCACCAACCAAATTTATCTTAACGGATCGGGCGTCGCTGCCGGGGACGTGGATGGCGATGGCTGGACCGACCTTTATTTCTGCGGACTCGAAAATCCCAATGCGCTTTTCCGCAATCTTGGGAATTGGAAATTCGAAGAGGTCACCGCCAACTCCGGCCTGGCCGCGCAGAATCTCGATGCCACCGGCGCCGCTCTTTGTGACCTCGATGGCGACCGTGATCTCGATCTCGTTCTCAACTCCGTCGCGCAGGGCACTTGGATTTACCTGAACGATGGAAAAGGTCATTTCGTTCACGCGTCCACCGTCAATCAGAACAAAGCCGGCATGTCGCTGGCCCTCGCCGATATCGACGGCGATGGCGATCTAGATCTTTACGTCGCCAATTATCGCGTCAGCACCATCCGCGATGAACCGAACACTCGCCTGCGCGTTCAAGAAACCAACGGCCAGATCAACGTCATTTCTGTCAACGGACGTCCAGCCACCGAACCCGATTTGGTAGGTCGATTCACTTTGAGCCCCAGCGGCAAGATTAAGGAAAATGGCGAAGCCGATGCGCTCTTCTTGAATGATGGCAAGGCCGGTTTCACTCCCGTTTCCTGGACTAGCGGAGCATTCCTCGATGCCGACGGGCGCCCGTTGAAAACGCCGCCTTACGATTGGGGACTTTCGGTCATGTTCCGCGATATCAATGCCGATGGCGCGCCGGATCTCTATGTCTGCAACGATTTCGAATCGGATGACCGCATCTGGATCAATAATGGAAAAGGACAATTCCGTGCCCTCCCTCCTCTCGCTTTGCGCAGCACCAGCATGTTTTCCATGGGCGTCGATTTCGCCGACATCGACCGTGATGGTTACGATGACTTTTTTGTGGCCGACATGCTCAGCCCCCATCATCTCAGCCGGCACCTGCTCATGGGCGAGGTTCCACCCATGTTTCCGCAAATCGGCAAACTCGACGACCGCCCGCAATACTCTCGCAACACGCTTTTTTGGAATCGAGGCGACGGAGGATTCGCTGAGATTGGCCAGTTCAGCGGAGTGGAAGCTTCCGATTGGTCGTGGACCCCGCTGTTTCTGGATGTCGATCTCGATGGGTATGAAGATCTCCTCATCACCACGGGGCATGAGCTCGAAATGATGAACGCCGATGTCATTCAACGAGCGGAGGTGATGAAATCGCAACGGCAAATGAGCGTGCGCGAGTTGCTGGAATTGAGAAAAATGTTTTCCCGGCTCGCGCTGCCGAAAGTCGCGTTTCGGAATAAGGGCAATTTGAAATTTGAAATGGTGACCTCGGAATGGGGTTTCAATCAGATCGGCGTTTCTCATGGAATGGCCGCGGCCGATCTCGATCACGATGGAGATCTCGATCTCATTGTGAACAATTTGAATGGCGTGGCCGGGGTTTACCGCAACGAAGCGAGCGCTCCGCGAATCGCCGTTCGCCTCAAAGGAAATCCTCCGAATACTCATGGCATTGGCGCCAGGATTTCTTTGCGCGGCGGCGCGTTCACACAAAGCCAGGAAATCATTTGTGGCGGCCGTTACCTTTCGAGCGATGACCCGGTCCGCACTTTTGCCGCCGGTTCCGGTACCAATTTCACGCTGGAAGTGAACTGGCGAAACGGGCGGCAAACAGTGATTCATCCGGTTCAGCCCAATCGCCTTTATGAAATTGCGGAAGGCAATTCGCAGCCGAAATCCAAATCTGCCCCAACCGCGCCCCCGCGAACTTTTAACGTTCCGCTGTTTGAAGATCTCACGCGCGCGTTGAATCACGTCCATGCCGAAGAG
>JBFMDG010000255.1:0-9424 GCA_040754135.1 Verrucomicrobiota bacterium | reverse complement strand
CCTTGCCGATTTCAATTTTCGCAACCGAGAAAGATTTTCGGGTGAGGTAAAAGCCCGCGTAAGCCAGCCAGGTAACCGCGAAAATTTGCCAGCGCCAGCGTGCATACGTCTGTTTGAGCGAGACCGGTTCAGCGACGGTTATCATGGGGTGCTTTGCCGCGCCCACTGATAACAAGTTCACTGCACCGGGAGCAACAAAGGAAACGCAGGAAAAGAGGAAATCGGAGTTCAACCAACGCGATTTCGGAAATCAAATGGCTCGAAATGGGGCAGGGCAGGAGAACTTTCGTCCGCTTGAAACCGCGATGAACTGTGGATGCGGTCGCAGGAATTCACGCGGCCATGTTGCCGCGTCTTCGCATTCGCCGGTTAACAGCCGTAGTACGTCTCGTAAACACGCGCCGCTTGCACCTGCGCTTCGTTCCAATCCCAGGTGGTTTCCGTGAACCGATCCGGACTGAGGCTCTTTACGTATGCGGAGGGCTGCGGATCGAAGAGCGATTCAACCAGCAGTCTGCCGATGCCAGCGGAACCGGAGATTCCATGCGCGTTGCAGCCGCCCGCCATCACGAAGCCTTTCACCCGCGAACTTTCCCCGATAATAAATCGTCCATCCGGCGTGAAGGTCGGCCATCCTTTGCCGACCCAGTGCTTTTGCGACACCTGGGCTGTGGGAAACAACGCGGAGAAACTGGCTTCAAACTGGTTGAGCACCTGCCAATCGGTTTGCACTGCGGGCGGAGATTGATTCAACCCAAAGCTTCGGGGATCGGTGCGCAACGCGGCAGGTTCCCATCCGCCCAAGAGCAAACCACCGTCGCGCACCCGTCCATAAAGCGTCAACTCAGGAATGCGGAATGACGGCAGGCTCGCGCTCAATCCCTCCATCGGGACTGTGACGAAATACTCGTGGCGCACCGGGACAATGGGCAATTCGAGACCGGCGAGTTTGGCGATGTGATAGGCATGCGCGCCGGCGGCATTGATGGCATAACGGCAATGGATCATGCCGTGATTCGTCACAACGCCTTCGACGCGTCCGTTCCGGCAAACGATTTGTTCAACCGGGGCCGTGGTGACGATTTGCACACCCAGCTTGCGGCATTGATGGGCATAGGCGTTGGCAACGCATTTTGGCGTCATGCAACCGTCGCTCGGGCACCAGAGGATGGCGCGCGCCTTCGAGAAATCCATGAGCGGCCAGAGGCGCCTGGCTTCTGTTTCATCCAGCGGCTCGACTTCGAGCCCGGCCTCGCGCGACACTTTTCTCAGATGCCGAAATTCCTCGGCGCGTTTTTCAGTGAGAGCGACGCGCAACGAACCGACCTCCTGCCAATCGGGTTTGACCTCGGGATCTTTTTGCAACTCGCGAAACGTGGCCACCGAATGCATGGCGAGCCGGACGCGTTCGACGGAATCGCGCACCTGGCCGCAGAGACCTGCGCCCTGCGCGGTCGTGACCTGGGCGATGTCGCCTTCGCGTTCGAGCAGCAGAATGTCCTTTTGGCCAGCTCGGGCCAGGCTGTAGGCCACACCACAACCGACCGCGCCGCCGCCAATGACGACGATTTCTGCATGCGCAATGGACGTGGGCTGCATCACGCTTCGCGCCTCCCATCCGATTCGCGTCGCAGTGATTTCAAATACCACTGCACAAAGCGATCGACGTTGTATTCTTTGAAAGTCGAGTAGGGGCCGGGACGATAAGCGATTGAATTGACACCGCGCTGTTGACGTTCACAGATTTCCCAATCCTGCTCGGAAGTTAATTGCCAAAAGGGCATGAGCTTCTCCAACTGGTAATCACGGCCTTCCACTGCATTGCCTTCCACCAGCCAGTAAACGCGAATGGCCGTGGCCTCGGGCCCCGCCGGCAACAACCGCGTGCTCACGCCATGATCGCAACTCGAATGATTCCAGAAATTCGGCAATGACCGGATGCGCAACGTTCCCACGTCCGGTTCGCGGTAATCTCCCATGAGCGGCGCGGCGGGGCGCCCGTCCATGGTTTCGCTGAGGTACCCCTCGACCAGCGGAGTGCGATTGGCTGAATACCAAATGTTGTTCTCCGCATCCGGGAAAAGGGTCATGCCGGTTTGCTTATGCGTTGCCGATAAACCTGTGGAAGCCCATTTGCGTTCGCTTCGTTCCACTGCTGCCTCAATCTGTTGGCGAATGCCCGGCGTGGTGTCATCGGCGTTGAAATGATCAAAATTGGCTTTGATGTACTGCGGGTGATTGATGTTGCAATGGTAACACTCGCGATTGTTTTCCCAGACGAGCTTCCAATTCGCTTTCACGTGGTAATCCACAATCTTGGCAATCCTGGCGCGTTCGAATCCCTGCGGTCGAGCGAAGCTTCCAATCATCTCGCGGGCCGGACCAAAATCAGAGGGGCGCTCGGCAAGATTGATATAAATGAGGCCGGCAACTGTTTCCGTGGCCACGGGCCAGAGGCTGAATTCCGATTTGTCGAATTCATTCGGCATGCCCCTGCAAGCGAGAAGTTTTCCGTCGGTTCCGTAAGTCCACTGATGATAAGGACAAACCAGGCGCGTGGCGCGGCCGGAATGTTCGGTGCACACCAGCGACCCGCGATGGCGGCAAACATTATGGAAGGCGCGAATTGTGCCGTCGTCGCCCCGCACCACCACAATCGAATTGGCCTCCACTTCCAAAGTGAAATAATCGCCCGCTGCGGGAATTTCGCAGCTATGGCCGGCAAAGAGCCAGGCCCGGCGCCAGATCAGTTCGATGTCATACCGATAAACATTCGCGTCCGAATAAAATGGGCGGGGCAAAGACCAGCCCGGTTTGCAGAGCCCAATCCATTCGTTGAACCAGGCCGGAATGAAATCCGTGCGATCCATGAGGCACTTATTCTTTTTGTGAATCCCGCATCGGGCGGGCCTTCGGGTCGTTTGTCAATGGCGCGACAGTTTAAGACGCGCCGGGAATTTCTCAATGACCCGTTTCGGGGAGAGGGAAGGGAACGTCCGATTCGATGCGCGCCTGGAGCAGAAAGCGTTTGCCATGAGAAACGGCACGCGGCGCATTTACTTGTGCAGATATCGGACGGCCGCTTCGGTGCGCGTGTGCACGCCGAGTTTTTCAAAAATCTTTTTCAAATGCCCGTGGACGGTCCAGGTGCTGATTTTCAGGGTGTCGGCGATTTCCTTATCGAGATAACCTTTGCTCAGGAGATTCATGATTTCGTGTTCGCGCTGCGTAAGCTTGGCCATGACATCCAACTCCTCGCTGCTGGGCAAGGCGCGCACCAGACTTTGAAAATATTGCCGCACTCGGGCCGCGATCAGATCTGGCGAAACCGTTTCCACGGGCGTGCCGATGGGCTCGAAAAGGGCCATCGAACTGGTGCGCTTCAGCAAATAACCCGCTGCGCCTCCGGGGGTGGCTTTGAACAATTGATCGCTATCCTCATACACCGAGTAAACAATGCCGGCCGAGGTTGGCGATGGCCCAAGCACGCGATTCAACAAGGCGTTGGCCGGCATGTCCGGAAGGCTGTGATTGATCAGCCATAGTTTTCGGCCCGAGCGAACAGCGCCGCGCAACGCGCTGGCGCCATCGCAAAACGTCGCAGCCAGGTAACAATGCTCCTGTGCGCCCGCGCATTCCGCGAGCGCATTGCGGATCGCGGCGTCGCTGTCAACGATGACAATCCCCAATCCGCGCGGCCGGTTTTGCATGGCTGAACTTGTTGGGCTTAAATCTTCAAGATGCGGTCGTGTGTGCAAAGTCGCATAGGTCCATGCCACCGGGTTGGCCGACCAGTGGAACGCGATTGTGATCTCGCGAACGAATTGGCCGCAGGCCGCTTCCCATCCCTGGCGAAGCACGGCGCCATGGATCTCACGCGCCTTCCTGATCGCCTCTGCGCGATCACTGGTGTTTAGTGGAAAACACCAGGCCTGTCCGGCGTGCTCGATGCGAACAGACAATCCGCCCCCATCATTCGCCGAGACCGCATTGGAATACTTTCGTTGGAGCAGACGCGGCTGCCACGCCTCCGCGACTTCCGCTTGATCAAATGCGATTCCAGCCGTGGCGACACTTCCGCCGATGGAACCGGCGGAGGCTTCCGCCCATCCCAGGCGCGTGATCCGTTCGTAAATCGCCTGGGCTTCAGCGGCTGCGAAATCGCGGTCGTTTGAACGAAGAGAAAATGTTTTGCGCTGTCCTCGAAATTGAATCTTCACCGACCAATGTGACACCTGATAGCGTGTGCCATTGCGGGTGTAACAATTTCGAAAAACCCGTTTGCGCCAGTAATCGATCGAGGTCGGATCTGGCGGATGAACGCGGCGCGAGGAAGCCTTGTTGCTTGGACGGTGCTTGGACATCAAGCCGAGTGTGGCCGCGCGGTTGCACAGGGTCAAGCGGGGAGGAACCAAGTGATTTCGCTGCGGAAATCCCGTGTTCCGCTTTCAACGTGAATCGTGTGGCACATGCCGTGGGCACGTGAAAGTGCATTCTCCGCAGGATTGGTGACCCGAACCGCATGAGCGGCGACTCCGCTTCAGGCACTGCATCCGCTGAAACCGGTCAGACCCCCGCCACTCGCCACAGCACTGGCAACATTTGATGGCTTCCCACTGGTTGATTCCCGCGGGAGTTCAAATCGGCAGCGGTTTTTGATTGGCTGAACTGCCGGTGATCGACCGTTGATGTGTGCGGCGATTGCTTTGAGGACGTGTGACTTTGGAACTGTTCCCCCCAAACGGGCTATTGTTCTGGACGCATCTGGCCATAAACTGGCCGCAGCCTAGCAATTATGCGCATTTGGTTTCGATACCATGGCCGGCCTGCGACAGCGCCTCACTGTCGGGCCGAAAAGTTTGGCAATCGTGGTTTCACCCTGATCGAGTTGCTGGTGGTCATTTCCATTATTGCAGTGCTGGCTTCAATGCTTCTGCCGGCCTTGAGCCGGGCCAAGGCCAAGGCGCAGCAGATCAGTTGCATCAATAATATCCGGCAGCTTTCATTGGCGGTGCACATGTACGCCGGCGATTTCAATGACTGGTTTCCGCCGATTCAGGACATGTTTCCGCAAGGCTTTGAATCGAGCTGGCGTCCGTACCTCTTCACCTACGTCGGCAAGAACGCCAAAGTTTACGATTGCCCGACCGAAAAAGCGGAAGTTTATGCCAGCGGCAAACCTCCCAAATCGACAAAACCGAGTCCGTGGGTGATTGGACAATTTGTCGATGGCGAGATTGATATCCCCAGCGGCATTGGGGCAGTGAATGTGCATTGGCTGCGCGGCGGCGCGCCCCCGCCTTTCGGGCGGCCCGCGAGCTATGAAAATAACGTCTGCAAATGGCCGCGTGTCGAGTCGCCCAGCAAAGTCATCCTTTTTGGCGATGGCCATAGCGATGTGTTTGGCGTTTGGCCGCGGGACCGATGGTGGATTTGGAAGGAGGTTGGGGACGCGAATGCTCCCGGATTCAATCGGTTGACCCAAGGCGACAAAGGCGCGGTCAGGCATCAGAAGAAATCGAATTACGCTTTGGCGGATGGCCGAGCCACGGCGCTCGATCCGGCGCGCATTCCGTGCAACACGACCGAGTGCTGGTGGTCGGTGAAAGCAGATCCGCATTGAGTTCTGGAATGAGCAAACGCGATCTGAAACTGCTGATCCTTTGCCTGGTTTTGCTCGGTGTGACTGGATTCATGATCGTGCGGCAATACTTAAATCGATCGGACGGCCAGACGCGTGTGTTTTTTTACGATTTAAGCGAGAAAAAACTGTTCACCGGTGTCAGCACTCTGGTTCCGCCGATCAAAGGATTGAATGACGCCGAAGAAGACGCGGTGCGCGCGATTGTGATTTCGACCAATGGAAAGCCCGAAGATAAATCGTCGTGGAAAATCGCTTACCTCGAGATGTATTCGCCCGAGCTGAAGCAGCAATTCGAAAGAGCCCAACGCGAAGGCGGTTCACCAGAATTGAGCCGGGCCCAGGCGCAAAACCATCGATTCGTGCGCCGGCTCGAAGATCGCGAATGGTATCCGATGAGCTCGAACGAGGCATCCCTGATTTTGAATGAGTGGCTGACGGCCGGACCGGGTGGCGAACCCGCAGTGATTTGCACGCCTTGACCCGGATTTCTGTTTTTCGAAACGACCACCCTTAACCACAAATCCTATGAAACGTTCCCCGAATCAGTTCCTCCACTCGATCGCCGGTTTCGCGGCGTTCAGAGCGTGGGTCTTATTAGTCCTCCTCCTGGCGATTGGTCCTGCCTCACTTTGGGCGCAGAGCCCATCCGTGATCACCGATCATTCGGTTTATCTCCCAAGCGAAACGATTGTAGTCACATTCAAGAACGGACCGGCCAACCGCAAGGATTGGATCGGCATTTATCCGGAAGGTGTCGAGCCTGGCACTCAGGCTTCGACGCGCTGGTTTTATACTGATCAAGCTGGCGGGGTTACGGGCCTCGCCGAAGGCACCGTCACCTTTGCCAATGGCCTGCCTTTGGCCGGTGATTACGTGGTTTACCTGCTGGAGAACGATGGCTACACCAAGCTGGCGCAGGCCCGTTTTCAAGTGGTGGATCCTTCCGCCACGCTCCTGCGGACAGATAAACGCACCTACACAACCGGCGAAACAATTGTCGCTACTTTCAGTAATGGTCCCGGGAATCCGAAAGACTGGATCGGAATTTACAAGGAAGGACAAACGCCCGGTCCGGTGCCATCTACGCTCTGGTTTTACACTGATGGCACGAAGTCTGGCACGACGGGGAAAGTGGAGGGATCGATTACCTTTCAAGGAGGCCTGACCCAGGTCGGCAATTACGTCATCCATTTCTTACTCAACGATACCTATGAAATTCTTTCGACGGAAACATTCACCGTCGTAGCGCCCACGGCCACGCCGCCGCGCATCCTGGCCATCTCGCCGGCGAACAATTCCACGGATGCGGAGCCTGTATTCAATTTCCGCGCGACCATTGCCAACGGCACAAGCAAAGTGGCGCTGAACACGGTTACGCTCACGCTGGATGGCACGGCAGTCACTGGAGTTCAGGCCGTTCAACAAGGAGATCAAGTCATTGTAACATTTGCCGGAGACACGTTGCTGGCTGCCAACTCGAAACACACTTACAAGTTGAGTTTTTCGGATGACGCGACTCCCCCGAATGTCATTTCCCAGGAAAACAGTTTCACCGTGGCCGGTTATCGAAACATCATTTTGCCGGCGCCGTTATTCCTGGAAACATTCGAATCAACACAAGAAGGCGCCCTGCCGGCAGGCTGGACGGAGGTGAATTACACGGACATCACCAATTTCGATCTCGACTTCGGCAATCTCGATTCTGCCTCCTACGCGACGTGGACGGTGGTCAATGCTTCGCGATTCCAGGGATCGTTTGTCACTTACAGCAACCCGGACAATCCGCAGGCTTGGGAGGATGATTACCAGCGCGTTCTCACGGTCAATCCCCTCAACGTGGTGAACGGAAAATTAATTCGGGATTTGGCGCAGGGCCGGTTTGCTTTTGGCAACTCGGGTTATCGCAATGGGCGCAGCCAGGTGCTCTACCTGTTTACTCCGGACTTCGACTTGACTGGAAAAGCCGACATTTACGTTTCGTTTCACAGCCTTTGGGAACAAAACCAGGATAGCATTGGCGCCGTGGAATATTCCGTGGACGAAGGCCAGACCTGGCTGCCGATTGTTTACATGCTTGATAGTCCCGACGTGGTGAAGGATGCCAGCGGAAACATCGACGCCGTGGCCACATTCAATGCCGAGCACGGGGATGTGGCCCGATACACGGATCCAGTCACCAGTGAAGAGAAAGGCGGCACGTATGGTTCGTTTGTTGCCGCGCCCATCAGCCAGGATTTGGCGCCGTTCATCAGTGTTCGCCTGAACGACAACGCGATGGAATCGAAGCGGGTCGAGTTGTTCCGTCTTCCGGCGGCGGATAACAAAGCCAAAGTCCGTTTCCGCTTTGCTCATGCGGGCACGGACAGCTGGTATTTTGGCATCGATAATTTCGGGCTCTACAGCATACCGATGGTTCCAGCGCCGTCGGTGGCCAAACCCGCCGACCAATTTGTTTCTGTTGGAATCAAAGTCACTTTGACCGCCAACGTGACTGGGACGGGTCCATTCACCTATCAATGGTTGAAAGATGGCAACGAACTGCCCGGCAAAACCGAAGCCACGCTCGTCTTCGAAAACGCGCAACTGGCCGATTCCGGCAAATACGCTTTGCGCGTCACCAATGAAGGCGGCACATCGACCAGCGGAGACGGGATGTTGACTGTGTTTCAACCGGCGATTACCGGCCAATGGGATTTCGAGGAGGGCGATCTGCGGGCGACCGTGGGCAATGCGCTCGAGTATTTCAATGCGGATGTGCAGACCGCAACGCGGTTTGGCACAACCACCTCGTTGGGAATCCCCGACATCAATGGTCAAACCGCCAAAGTCGTCGAAATCCCGGAGCTCAATCCCATGGGCGGATTCATCATGCGGCATGGCGCCGAGAAAAATGGCGGCGGAGGTTATGTCAATCAGTTCACTGTCATTTATGACGTGCTCTTCCCCGCGAGCACCGAAGGGCGATGGAAGGTTTTCCTGCAGACGAACGATCGGAATTCCAATGATGGCGATATCTTTGCCAACCCGCAGGGAGGGATTGGCATTTCGGGTGTGTACGAAGGACAACTCATGCTCGATCAATGGCACCGCGTCATCTTTTCCTTTGACCTCTCGGCCGTCCCGTCGCCCTTGCTCGTGAAATACATTGACGGTGTGAAAGTGGGCGAGCAGGTGCTCGGCGGAGGGCGTGATGGCCGCTGGGCGCTTTATGGGGCGAGCGACACGCCAAATTATGCGCTGTTGTTCGCGGACAATGATGGGGATAACGCATTGGGCTATGTGAACAGCGTTCAGTTTCGCAACGGCCGGATCACCGATGCGGATGCCGCTGCACTTGGCGGACCTTCGGCGGCGGGCATTCCCGGAGCTGCGGCGCCGCCGATACAGTTGAGTGTCTCGAAGCAAGGGGCCGCCCTTGTTTTGTCCTGGACTGGAGGCAAGGGACCGTTTCAAGTCGAGAAAACCACCTCATTAACCACGCCCAACTGGCAGAGCGAAGGAGCCGAAACGAGCCAAAGCAGCGTCACGGTTACTCCCGATGGCGCGGTTGTTTTTTATCGTGTGCGCGGTAAATAAACGGCGGAATTGACCGAGCGTTCTCTCTACGGTCTGGTCTGTTGAGCGGCGCTATTTGGCGCAAGCCGTAAATCCAAAAGGCGCGCAATCGAACGGCATTCGTTGCGGCCGATCGGTCCTCGTTGAAATACTGACGCATGAGTTTTGCGAGCCTGCGGATTCAACATTGGCCCATCCGAATTCTATGCGGCGCTCTCCTCGCCG
>JBFMDG010000254.1:0-9432 GCA_040754135.1 Verrucomicrobiota bacterium | reverse complement strand
TTCCGTGCATGATTTCCTCATGCACTCGAAAGAGGAGGCACCGCGAAAAAGGTCGCGCTCGAAATGGCGGGTCGCACTTAAAATTCTCAGCGGCTTCATTTTGTTGTTGGTGGTTTTGGTCGCCTTGCTGCCGCTTTGGTTTCCGTGGTTGTTGCCCACCCTCGCTCGAAACAACGGCCTTTCGTATGGACGTTTTGAACGCGTCGGATACGCCCAGCTTCGTCTTCATCAAGTCGCGTGGTCCAATCCCTCCGGAAAAGCCGAGGCTGAAACCGTTCAGTTTTTTCAACCCTCCGCCTGGGCTTGGAAAAGTTTTGTGAGGGACCCGGCGAACTCCGTTCCGTTTGTTGTCGTGCGCGGTTGGAGTTGGCAAAAGAGCAGTTCCACACAAACGAATAAACCACCAGTTCCGTTTCCGGCGCTTTGGCAGAAACTGGATGCCGCTTTGCCAACTGTGAATAAATGGTTGCCACGCGCTCGGCTCGAAGTGGGAAATATTAAAATCGCGGAGAGCACGATAGCGATTTCGGAAATCGTCTGGCAAAGCCGGCAACTCCGCGGAACGTTGCAAACACAAAGGCCGGCCGCTTTGCGATCCTCGGACGCCGAAGAGGAAACCATCACCTGGACGATTCACATGCCCGAAACGGGAGCGCGCGTGTTGAAAACCTCTGCAACTCCGTCCGGAATCAGCGCGCAATTCGAAGCGCGGTTGGAGGAAACGGCTCGAACACAGGTGCTGTTGAACGGTCAGGTCAACTGGCGCACCAACGAGGCCCGGATCACCGCGCAATTCGATTCGTCGGGGTGGATTCCGGTAAGCGCGCGTGTTCATGCCGACAAATTCAGGATTCCAAACTCCCTCGCGCATCTTGAAGCGTACGAAGATCCGATCGCAACGTTGTTCTTCGATTGGACGGGGGAGCAATTCACCCTCGATCTGAGCGCTTCGGCGCGGCCCAAAGAGCAGAACGAACTTCCGTCGGTGGACATGGTTTGCCGTGCGACCGGAAATCTCGAGCGGGTGCAAATCGAAACGCTTCACGCCACGACACCCTGGCTGCAAACGGAATTGTCCAATCCGGTTGCATTCAGTCTTGATGGACGTTGGATCAGCGCGCAAGCCGCGCTCCGGTTTGCCGCGGACCTCAGCCAACAGCAATGGATTCCGGCGTCCGGCAAGTTGCATGGCACGACTTTATTGCGGCCAGGCGAAGCAGAGTATCCCTCGGCACACTTCCAATTCCGCGGTCAAGAGCTCGCCTTTCAAGATCTCGTCCTCCAGACGATTGAAACCGAAGGCGACCTCGAATGGCCAGCAGCGCGCCTGTCGCGGGTCACGATCGAGTTGAACGATGGCAGCCGGATCACTGCCAGCGGCGGAGCGAACCTGGCCGGGAAATCACTCACCAATGTCGTTGTGGAAGGGGCGGGACCTTTCCGGTTGAAGCAGATTCCGGCCGGGATTCAATTCACGAATCTGGTTTTCGCGTTGCGCGCCCACGGTCCATGGATGCAACCGCATCTTTCCGGGGCGATCGAGCTCCAGCAGTTTCGAGCCAAAGCTCTGGCGGAATCGCATGTGAAAGCGAGTTGGCAAGGCACGCACCGGACATTGCCGGAACTACAAGTGGAAATGCACGCGGGGGCTTCGCTGTTTCGGGTGCGTGGTGCGGCGACCGTGACGACAAATCAGATCGAGCTCGCGTTGATCTCAGGGGAATTGCGGACGGCGGATCGTGCTCCTTTGATTTTGTCGGGGCCGACTCGGATTGAAATCCAACGTCACCGCGCGCGTACGAATGGTGATGCCCCGGATTTAACTTCCATTCGGCTGACGCCATTCCATTGGCGCAACGACACCTCGGAATTGATTTCGAGCGCGGAAATCCGTTGGCCGGTTCAAGGGCAAGCCAGTGTCACGGCAACGAACTTAACACCGGCGCTGGTGCAGGATTTCTTGACGAATCGGATTCCCAACGTGGTTCTGAAGCGTGCCCATTTGGAAGGACGCTGGCGCAATGGGCCGCTCGAAGGAAGGGCTGAGGTGCGCGGAACATGGCCAATGAAAGAGGGGAAAGCGGTTACGGCCGGCCTGCAGTTGCGTTTGGATACGAATCAAACGGAAATCGCGATGTTCGAAGTTCTCAGTCCCTCGGCCGATCCGGTGATTATAGGACGCGGCACGTTGCCGATCAGGATTGATCCAGGAGACACGAAATTGTTGCAGGTGCGGACCAATGCGCAGATTGCATTCGAGGCGGCAACGCGCCCGCATGAGACTTTCTGGAACGAGCTGGCCGCCTGGTCCCGGCTCAAGCTGGCCGAGCCGCATGCGGATGTGGTCGTGCGCGGCACATTGGATCGACCGGAAGGCACGGTGAACCTCAAGGCCCGATCGGTGGCGTTCGAGGGGATTCGACGTGATCTGCCGAAACTCGAATCGGTCGAGGCTCGGCTCGATATCGAACGCGCGCTTGTGAAACTGCACGCCTTGCGGTTCAGCGTGGCCGGTCAGCCGGTGGCGGCGACCGGTGAGTTTCCAGTGAGCCAATGGGCTGGCGGATCGTGGAATGAACGGTTTCGCTGGCGCCAGGCCACAGCTCGATTGCAGATGTCCCATGCCAGTTTGTCGGAACTTTCCGCTCTTTTTCCCGAAATGATCAGTCCGCGTGGCACGTTGGATTTGAACATGCATTTGGAACGCGGCGGCAATTTGAGTGGCGCCCTCGTCATCAGCAATGCGGCGACTCGTCCGATTCGACCGCTCGGCCCGATTCAGGAGATTCACACGCGTTTGATCTTTCGCGAGCAGAAACTCGATCTCGAAAACTTTTCCGCGCGCATAGGCGGGGAGCGACTTTACGCGAGCGGTTATTTCGATCTGGCGCCGGAAGCCTGGCGCAATCAGTTGCCTGGATTCCTGTTGAAGTTGCACGGGACGAATGTGCCGCTGGCGCGCCAGCCCGATCTGATCCTGCGCAGCGATCTGGCGCTCGAACTGGCGAACCATTCGACCAATCCGCCGGTCCTGAGCGGTGCGGTGACGTTGCGGGACAGTTTTTTTCTGAGCGACCTCAAAATGCTCGTTCCTGGACGGGTCGTGCATCCGAAAAGGCGACCGCCTTACTTTAGTTTCGAGAAAGAGCCGTTTGATTCCTGGCGACTCGACCTTCGAGTGAGAGGTGACCGTTTCCTGACAGTGCGCAGTCCGCTTTTCCGCGGTGAAGCGTCGGCCAATTTTAAAGTCGAAGGCACTTTCCGTGAACCCATTGCTTTGGGCGAAGCTACTGTGAACTCCGGCCTGATCCAGTTTCCATTCGCCAATTTGCGTGTCACGCAAGGTTTGGTCAGTCTGACGAGCGCCGATCTTTATCGACCGCAATTGTTTCTCACCGCGGGAGCCCGGACTTTTGGTTATGACTTGAAAATGGACGTAACCGGTCCTGCCGATGAACCGCTCATCGAGTTTTCATCCACACCGCCACTGAGCTCGGAGGAGATAGTGTTGATGTTAACCACGGGAGAATTGCCAAGGAACGAGTTGACGTTTTCGGGACAGCAAAAAGCCAGTCGCCTGGCCCTCTTTCTCGGCCGCAGCCTCTGGTCAAAGTTTACCGGAGGCGGAGAAGGTCGCGGCGGAGAAAGATTAACCATTCGATCCGGTGAAAATGTTTCCGAAACCGGCCGCCAAACCTATTCCGTCGAGTACCGGCTCACCGAGGACTGGTCGTTGGTGGCTGAATATGACCGGTTCAATCAGCTGAACGCCGGAGTGAAATGGAGGATTTACTCGCGATGAACCGTAAATCTTCCTGCCGAGGTTTTATCTTTTTTCTCGGCGCGATTTTTTTGGCCATTGGACTGGTTGCGCCAATGGGCTTCGCAGCCGCCAACGCGGAAAAACCTCCTGAACCGAGGCCGGCTGAATTGAGCGTTTCGGGATACGGCTTTTTCGGCAATCGCGAGCTGAAACACAATCTGCGATTGCTCATTCCGGGCGAAAAAGTGCCCGAGTTCCTGGACGCTAATTTTATCGAGGACGCAGGCTTGCTCCTGTTTTCCACGGTGCAGCGTGACGGATATTTGCAACCCTCCATTTCCGTCGAGGTCACGCTGGCCGATGGCCATATGTCGAGTTACGAACTCGATCCCGAGCTCGATCGGTTGTTGCCGAGGCCGATTCAAGCGCGCCGGGTTGCTTTTCGCGTCAAGCCTGGCGTGCTCTATCACTTTAATCGCATCACATGGGAAGGTCTGACGGCTCTGCCGGAAAAGGAGGCGGCACATTTTTTCATCGAAACGGATGCCCTGTTGCCGCTGAAAAAAACACGCATTTTCACGATGGCCCGGCTCGATCGCGGCCTTTCCAGCCTCAAAGAGTTTCTGGAACGCAAAGGTTTTGAACAGGCGGAAGTGACGGCACACCAACTCGAGCGCGATGATCGGACCGGCGATGTGAACGTGATCATTCGGGTTCGTGAAGGGCCAAAAACCATTGTGCGTTTTGTTCGCACGAAAGTGTTTCGGGATGGGGCGGTGGAGCCGACCGGCGTTTCGCAGCGGTTTCCTGAAGTGCCCTACTCGAAGCTTTGGCTTCAGGACCTCATCCAGGAATTGAAGAAGACCGAATTTCAATTGGGTTATCCCGACGCAGAGGTCGAGGTGACCGGATTAAAACGCGAATCGATGGATGGCGTTGTCCTGCTGGACCTCGAGGCACGGGTGAAATCTGGCGGACGGATAACGCTCCGCGAGGTGAGATTCGAGGGATTGGATCACACGCGCGAGTCGTTTCTGCAGCGCCGCGTAGATCTCGATGAAGGGCAGCCATTAAACCGGCTGCAAGCGGAACAAGGACGGATTCGGTTGGTGCGCCTCGGGATATTTAATTCCGTCGAACTCGATTATGAAAAAGTGGACGAGGAAACGCGCGATATTCTTTACCGGGTTCGCGAAGGAAAGAAGATCGATGTCAGCTTGCTGGTCGGTTTTGGGAGTTACGAATTGCTACGAGGCGGCGTCGAGCTGGAACAACACAATGTGTTTGGGTTGGCCCATCACGCCCGGTTGCGTGCGGTTCAGTCATTCAAATCGTCCTCCGCCAATTACACTTACTCGATGCCAGGATTGTTTGGGGAAGAGTTTGATTTATTTCTCAATGGGTTCGGCCTGATCCGCGAAGAGGTGTCGTTCACGCGCGAGGAATTTGGCGGCGGCATTGGGGCCCGCCGGTATTTCCCTGAGATTTTGACCGACATCAGCGGGCGCTACAATTATCAGGTGCTGAGCGCGACGCGCGAAGAAGTCGATCCGCGCGTCGGTTTGCCGAGCGCGAACGTCGGCAGTTTCATTTTCGATTTCAAACATGATCAACGGGACAATCCGCTTTATCCGCGGCGCGGCTACAAAGTTTTCAGCAAGATCGAGGTGGCGAGCGAGTACCTTGCAGGCGATGTGAATTTCCAGCGATTTGAACTCGCCGGCTCGATCCATCAATCGCTCGGCGCGGGGCGGTGGCTGCACGCCGGCCTGGGACATGGATTTATCCTGACCGCCGGTACACCTGCGGAGGATTTGCCATTTAACAAGCGATTCTTTCTCGGTGGGGACAGTTCGTTGCGGGGCTTTCAACAAGGGGAAGCATCTCCGGTTAACGAACGCGGCGGGCTGGTCGGATCGGAGACGTATCTCGAAGGCAGCATCGAGATCGAACAGGCGCTCACTTCCAATTGGTCCTTTGTCGGTTTTTTTGATGGGCTCGGTTTCGCCCGTGACTTGAGCGATTATCCGCTCAGCGAAAGTCTTTTCTCGGCTGGTGCGGGCATCCGCTGGAAAACCCTCATCGGACCCATCCGCCTCGAATACGGACATAACCTAAACCCGCGGCGGGGCGATCCTTCGGGCACGGTGCACCTCTCGGTTGGCTTCCCGTTTTGAATCGAAAAGATTTGTAAGATCGATGGGGAGTTTGCTTTCATTCAACTCATGCGTCCTATTCATCGGTTCTCAATCCTGGCTCTGGTTGCGCTTTCGCTCGGTTTCATTTTGCTGGCGCAAACAAATTCTTCGGACAAACGCCAGGCGCTGGTGCTGGCCGTCGATGGCAAAGCCTATTACTCCGTCGGCACCGTCAAGCGCGCCCCGCTTCGGCCCGGCTTGACCTTGCCCGAGGGCAGCACGCTTGTCTCAGAGAAGGGGGCTACCGTGGATATTTATTTTCGGCAGATTGGGAGCATTTTCCGCATGATGCCGAAAACTACGCTGACTCTGGAAGCTTTGGATAAGCATCTCAAAAACGGAAAGCTGGTGAAGGAAACGGTGGTGCGACTCGATCGGGGTCGCATATTGACGCGGGCCCGAGTCCTTTTGCCGGAATCACGCTTTGAAATCAAAACGCCTAAAGCCATTTTTTCGGTGCCCGAACCGGGTTATGGCCGATACGACATTCGCGCTGACGGCACCGCGCTGGTCGGGCGGCGTTCCAAAGTTCCATTGCGCGTCGTGGATGCAAAAACTTCAAAAACCAACTTGATCGCTCCCCGTCAGATCATGCTCGGCATTGGAGGAGTCATTACCAACGCCGAAGACAAGGCGTTCGCGGAAATATCGCCGCAATTGGACGAACTCCAGGCTCTGGCCGATTCGCTCACGCCCATGCCCACCCCGCAGGAACTGCCCGATGGCGAAAAGTACCTGCCGCCCCCGATGAATCCTCTGGAACGCGCAGTGGTTGTGCTCACGAGCAGCGGGACCGTGGATGTTTCAAGCGACGGGACTTCTTTTTCTCCGCTCGATCCAGGTCAGCAAATCAGAGAGGGCTCGATCATCCGCACTGGTCGCAAGGATTCTCAAGTGGACCTTTTCTTCCGGCGCATCGGTACCATCGTGCGTGTCGGGCCGGAATCGCTGGTGCAAATCGAACGGTTGCGTGCGGAGGTGGTTAAGGGAGTAATTACGAAAGAGACGCTGCTGAACTTGAAGGCGGGAGAAGTCCTGTGTTACGTCCGCGTCCTCGTGCCCGAGAGCAAGTTTGCCATTCGCACGGTTTATGGCGAAGGACAGATTGCCGGCTCCGGCACCGGGCGATATCTCGTCCGCGCCGACGGCACCTTCATTGCCAGCAAGAAATCGCAAAAAGGATTGAACGTGAGCGGCCACGCTCAAGGCGCATCGATCTCACCCGGGAACAAGTTTCAAGCCCGGAGCGGGCGAGTGGCGCCGTTGCGCGAATCGGAAGCGGAACGGCTCTACAACCAACTGGATGAATTGCAGGAAATGGCCGTTAATCTTGCCTGGCCCGTGCTGACGAACGATCTGCCGCCAGGACCGTCGAATTGAGTTTCCAGTTTTAACGCGAGTGACGCGGATTGGAGGAATGGTTCAACCTTTCGCGAGCCGGATCCGTCCGAAACATCCTCCGGGGTAAACTTTCGGCTTTTCGATTCCAATTCCGACGGTTGTTACCGTCCTCTCTGAGGAGTTTCCGCGGAAAAATTTCATTCCAACCGCAAAAGCTTTTGACCTGTGTCTGGCCTGGCGTTAAGCATTGCCGCAACAGTTTGGTTTTTGGCAGGTCATGAACGTTTCCTTCTATTTTTTGGGTAAAGCAGATTTGGAACTGGTTTATGTTTGGAGCCGGGCCACACCGGAAGGCAAAGCGATTATTGTCATTCTGGTTTTCTTCTCGATTTTTGCCTGGTCCATCATGGCGTCGAAAGCGCTGCAAATGCGCAAAGCGAAAAAATTAAACCGCTATTTCGATTCCGAATTCCGTTCGCAAAAAGGGGTCCTGGGCATTTTCGATCGCCGCCTGCAGGTGGATGGCTGTCCGCTGTTCGCCGTGTATCAGGAAGGCTCGATGGAACTCGATGCGCGGCTCAAAGCAGGACCCGATCAAGCGCGTCGAAAAAACATTTCGCTCAAAGCGATGGAGCATGTGAAGCGGACGCTCGAGCGCACCGTTTCGCAGGAAGCTTTGAAACTCGAGTCCGGCCTGATTCTGCTCGCCATTGCCGTGAGCGGCGCGCCTTTTCTGGGGTTGCTCGGAACCGTTTGGGGCGTGATGAGCGCGTTCAGTTACGTGGCCATGGAAGGCAAAGCGGATCTCGCGACGATGGCGCCAGGCGTGGCTGCGGCGCTGGTCACGACGGTGGCGGGTTTGCTGGTTGCCATCCCCTCGATGTTTGGCTACAACTGGCTCGTTCACAATTTGCGCGTCATGACGGTGGAATTGGATAACTTTGCTCAGGAATTGGTCTCCCGAATGGAAATCGAATTCCTGAAGGATGAGGATGAGGGCGGATAGAAAAACCGACGTTGTTTCCCATCATGACACGCAGCGCGGCGTTACTTGTGCGAAGTGTGAGCACCTTAATTCTCCCGGCCATTCGGTCTGTTCTTCCTGCGGCTCCCATTTGTACGTGGCCTGCAATCATTGCGGGCATCGCAATGAACGCATCCGCTCGCGTTGCTCGAAATGCCGGCGGCGCCTCCATCGATCTTTCCGCAATCGTTTGCTCAAATCAGTTTTTACGCGCCGGCGCACCTTGTCCGTCCTCCAAATTGTGCTGCTCGTGCTCGCAGTTATGATGACTTTTGGCCTGATTGTGTTCTTCGCTCAACTTCGCCTGCCCGCGATCTGGTAACCATGCGACGCTTCTCCCAACGCAACTCGCTCGTTACGCTCAGCGACATCAATATCACCCCGCTGCTCGATCTCGCGTTCGTGCTCCTGATCATTTTCGTCATTATCTCCCCTTCGATCCGCTCGACGCATCAACAGGGAATGGAATTGAATCTGCCGCAAAGCGGGGGATCTGCCCGGCCGCTTCAAGCCAATGACATTCAAACCGTCGAGGTCAGCCCGCGCGGCATATTTATGTTGAACGGGCGTCCCATGAATCTTGATCAAATTGAACGCGCCCTGGTCCAAGCCTATCGAGCCAATCCGCAGTTGGTAGTTTCGCTGCGGGTGGACGAGAACGGGCCGAACAAGTTCACCTTTTCCGTTATCGACCGCTGTTTGCGCAATGGAATCGACCGCATAAACATGGCCACAGAACCGGCTTCAAACCGTTAATGAACCGGCTGCAAAAAAAATGCCTCATCGCATCAACGGGCTGCCACCTGTTGCTCTGCCTGATTGTGCTTTTCGGCTCCGCTTTCCTCTCGTCTGAAAAAAAGGAGCCGGCGCTTCCGCCTATTCATTTCATTCCGTCTCACATTATCAATGACGCGTTATCAGGCGGCGGAACGCCCGCCGCCTCCAGTTCGAAACCCGCCGCCACACCGGCAGCGCCGCCCGCTCCGGCGCCTCGGGAAACCAGGGTCGTTCCCAAGCCGGAGGTGGAAAAGAGTCCGCGCGTTCCCGAACTGACCAAATCAAGGAATGAACAGGCAACCCGATCTCCGCGGAATTCCAGCAAGCCG
>JBFMDG010000253.1:0-9455 GCA_040754135.1 Verrucomicrobiota bacterium | reverse complement strand
GCGAACAATCGCGCTGGCCGTCCTGAGATCCGGCAAGCGCGTCGCCAATCACCAAGAGGCGTTTTGACCAGAAACAAATGATCGAACTCACATTCGATGCTACGGCCAGATTGATTCTTGGCTCCCGTAGCAGCCTGACGTGAGTCGGCTCTAACTTTTTCTGCGCGCATGCCATCCAACCGCCCGTCCACATTCCCACGCGACAATCGCGCTGGCCGTCCTGAGATCCGGCAAGCGCGTTGCCAATCACCAAGAGGCGGTTTGACCAGAAACAAATGATCGAACTCACATTCGATGCTACGGCCATTTTGAGAACGCCCCAATCAACCCTTTTAACCATTTAACCTTTTAACCATTTAACCTTCCCTCCCCCTCCCCCCTACATTTCCGTTCGCCTTTTTCCAAAAAACACGGCCATGATGCCGCATGAAAATGCGTCTGTTCGTCCTGACTGTTTTCACAATCCTCTCCCTCTTCAGCGCCGCCCCGGCCGCGGCAGAGTCGCAATCTCAGCGCCCGAATATTCTCTGGTTCATTGTCGATGATATGTCGGCCAATTTTTCCTGCTACGGCGAGAGCCGGATCCAGACGCCGCATGTCGATCGATTGGCCCGAGAAGGGACGCGCTTCAGCCGGGCGTTTGTGACGGCGCCGGTTTGTTCGCCGTGCCGCTCGGCACTGATCACCGGAATGTATCAAACGAGCATCGGCGCGCATCAGCATCGCAGCGGGCGTGGTCAAAAGAAGATTCATTTACCCGAAGGCATCGTGCCGATTCCGGCCTTGTTTCAAAAGGCGGGCTATTTCACCTGCATCGGGACGGGGCTGACCAATGGCGCGGCGAACGCGCGCAATGCCCGCTCGGCGCTGGGCAAAACGGACTACAACTTTGAATGGGATGAACGCATCTATGACGCGTCCGACTGGGCAGGTCGAAAACCGGGCCAGCCATTTTTCATGCAGGTACAGCTTGCCGGCGGAAAATTGCGCGGCGGCACCGATGCCAGCGCGAAGCGGCTCTCAGAACGCGCCGCCAATGTTTTCGGCAATGCTGTGAAAGCGGACGATGTCACGTTGCCGCCGTACTATCCCCGCGACCCGGTTCTGTTGCGGGATTGGGCGGCGTATCTCGATTCGGTGCGGTTTACGGATCGTCACGTTGGGGAAGTGCTGGCTCGCCTCGAACGCGAGGACCTTCTCGAAAGCACATTGATCATTTTCATGACGGATCACGGCATCAGCCACGCGCGCGGCAAACAATTCCTTTATGATGAAGGCACGCATGTTCCACTGGTGGTGCGCGGGCCTGGCATCCCGCGCGGCCAGGTGCGCAACGATTTGGTCGAGCATATCGACCTGGCTGCCATTTCGCTGGCAGCGGCCGGCATCGCGTTGCCCAAAGCGATGCAGGCGAAAAATGTTTTGGCCAAAGATTATCGGCCGCGCGATGCCGTTTTCGCCGCTCGCGATCGCTGTGATGAAACGGTGGAACGGATTCGCAGCGTGCGCACGGAGCAATTTCTCTACATCCGCAATTTTCATCCGCAACGGCCGCACTTGCAGCCGAATGCTTACAAAGACGGCAAATCGATCGTGCAAACCCTGCGGGCCCTTCATCGAGCCGGGCAACTTGATCCACTCGCGGAAAAGCTTTTGTTCAGTCCGACGCGACCGGCCGAGGAACTTTACGAATGGAACACCGACCGCTGGCAAATCAGGAATCTGGCCGGCGAACCGGCGCATCAAACGATCCTCCAAACACTGCGCGCGCGTTTAGACCGATGGATGATCGAGACCAAGGATGGCGGGCCTGAATCGGAATTGATGTACGACAGCGACATGGCGGTTTATGTCAGCCGTGGCAATCCTGAAGTTGAAAAGAACATCGAGCTCATGAAACGGTGGGCCAAGGAGGGAAAATGAATCCATCACGGACAACGCTGCTCGACCCGGCTCATTCGAGCGTGGCGCAGCGAACGTCCCAACATCGCCTCAACTCGATTCACATGAGCTCGAAAATAAAACCGCCAATGAAGACATGGCTTGCTTTGATTCTCTGCGGCGGGTTGACCAGCGGTGCATTGGCCCAGGAAGATTCCCAGGCGTTCGGAACGGACTTTCCAAATCTCGATTCATTGGCGGTGGGTGAATGGTGGAAAGCAGCGCGTCCACGGGCAAATCCACCGCCGCCCATGGACGTGGCACGCGACCAGGTCGTCGCCTTCGCGCTCTACACGCATGAACGCGGTGTGTTGAAACTGACGGCTCAACTCTATCCGTTGAAACCAGGCGAACCGCGCGAGGCCCGGCTTGAATTCTTTCGGGACAACCAATGGGTTGAAGCGAGTCGGGCGCCCGTGCTTTATCCAGGTTGGAGCGCCCATTTCCGCATTGCACCGTGGGACGCGACAAAAGAAGCGCGCTACCGGGTGCGTCATGGCGAAACGGCCAGTTTCGAGGGGCTTATCCGGCGTGATCCCAAAGACAAAAATGAAATCTCGGTCGCGGTCATGTCCTGCAATTCCAGCCGGACCACGGGACTGCGTCCTGAGATCATTGAGAACCTGAAGGCCCAGGATCCGGATCTTTTGTTTTTCGCCGGGGACCAAACGTATCGCCATACGGAACACACCGCCGGCTGGATTGAATTTGGCCTGCAATTCCGCGACGTGATTCGCGACCGGCCGGCCATTTGCATTCCGGACGACCATGACGTGGGGCATCCGAATTTATGGGGCGAAGGGGGCAAACGTTCGACGCGTCGCGACAACAGTGACGGCGGTTATTTTTATCCGGTCGAGTACGTGAACATGGTGCAACGGCAACAGACCTGGAACCTGCCCGACCCTGTCGATCCGGCGCCGGTCGAACGCGGAATCACCGTTTACTTTACGCGATTGCGGCTGGGCGGAATCGATTTCGCCATTCTCGAGGATCGAAAATTCAAAAGCGGGCCGTTTGGCAAGGTGCCGCCGATGGGCCCTCGGCCCGATCACATCACCGATGCGAACTATGATCGCAGGTCGATCGATTTGCCCGGCCTGCAGCTGCTTGGAGCGCGGCAGGAAAAATTTCTTCAGGAATGGGGGCAGGATTGGTCCGGCGCAGAATTGAAAGCGGTTTTGTCACAGACGGCGTTTTGCGGGGCGGTGCATTTGCATGGGGCGAGGACCAATCGGCTGCTGGCAGATCTGGATTGCAACGGCTGGCCGCAATCGGGGCGAGGCCGCGCGCTCGAAGCGATGCGCCGCGCGCGGGCCGTGCATTTATGCGGCGATCAACATCTCGCCGTCGTGGTCAAACACGGCTTAAGCGAATGGGGCGACGGCCCGTATGCCTTCACCAGTCCGGCTTTGGTGAATACGATTTACGGACGCTGGTGGCATCCGGCGGACGAGAAACCCGGAATGAATCCGGTGCCGAACAGTCCACTGCCCTGGACGGGCGATTCTCACGACGGGCTGGGCAACAAGATTTCCATGCTCGCTTATGCCAATCCGCCGGACATCCGCGACGAAAAGCAACGAGGCGATGGTTATGGTCTGGTTCGTTTCAACAAAAAAGAACGCACCGTCACTTTTGAGTGCTGGCCACGATTTGCCGACGTGAAGGACGGCAACAAAGCCCAATTTCCCGGCTGGCCTATGACGGTGAAAATGGACGACAACGACGGCCGCAAGCCAACGGGCTGGCTGCCGGAATTGCGTTTTGAAAATGGGAAAAGCGCGGTCGTGCAGGTGATCGACGAGGGCAGCGGCGAAATCCTTTACACCTTCCGCACGCCCAGCCAGCGCTTTCGTCCGCCAGTTTTCAGCGCCGGCCCATTCACGGTGAAAGTCGGTTTGGACCGTCCCGACGCGACTCAATTGCGCCAATTGGTACCGGGCCCGAAGCAGGAGGAACGTTCGATCGAAGTGAAATTCTGAGCACCACCGCGGCAGCTTCCATTTCAATTTCCGATCACAGGAATTTCGAATCGTCAGTCTTGAACGTGAACGAGTCAAAGGCGCTGGCGCCGTTGCGGGTCAAAACTCCAAATTGACCATCGCTCAAGGCGCTGTTGAAGACATGGCCCATCACCGCCTGTCCATCGAGTGTAATGCTCACGGTGGTGCCTTTCACCGTCACGCCAAAGGTGTATTCCTTGTTCGCCTGCAAACTGCGCGATACGGCCGCGTCGATCGTCCAGCCTTTGCTCGTGCGATGCCCGATCAGAACCTGGCCGCTGATGACATCGAGCGTGGCGAATTTGAAGTTATCGGCGTTGTAATAATCGAAGACGATGCCGGCCGAACTGGTGGTGCTCAGTTTGGTTTCCATTTCCAGCAACGCATTCGGGCTCAGCCCAAGATTGATCGTGCTCAATCCCCAATCCTGCGCGCCACTGGGTGAGCCGTTGTAACGGCCGCCGCTTCTCGACCAGTTGCCGGTCAAGGTGCTGCCGAAGCGACTGGAACTCGCGCTCGTGAAATTGTCGGTCTCCTGCAATGTGTAAACCGGCGGAAGGATCTGCACCGCGACGTTGTCAATGCGCCCCTTGGCATTGTCGGTTCCGATGCCCACCATTCCGGTGTTCAGGCCATAGCTGAAACCGTCGATGACACGCGGGTTGAACGCGTAACTGAACACGGTTTTGTTGTTCACGAGCAACGTGGCGGTCACCCCATTCACCGCCAGCAGCATGTTGTAATCGGTGTTCGGTTTCACCTGCGAGTTGGTTTGCTTGTCCACATGCCAGCCGGACGCATCGCGGTGTCCCATCTCGAGTTTGTTGGTGGCGACGTTGATTCCGGCGAACTTGAAATCGGTCGGGCTCTGATAATCGAAAATCAAATAGGCATTCGCCTTCGAGCCCGCCACCGGCTTGTCGGCGTTGATCGTCGCCTGCATTTCGAAATAATTCGGCCGGTAGGCGTCCACGTAAAACACACTCACGGCATCGCCGCCCAATGCGGTGGGAGCGACTTCAAAACGCCCGTTGGACACTGTCCAGTTGCCGCTGTCGGCCATGAAGCCTTGCGCCTGGCCGTCATTGAAGTTGGCGCTGCGCAAGACGTCGCGGCGTCCGCCCGGAATGTTTCCAGGTTGCGGATCATCGGGAGCGCCGGTTTGGTCGCGCCAGGCAAAGTCGCTTTGTTTGACCAGCCCGATTTCGCCTTCCGGTTCGCCATTGCGCGCCGGATCGCTGCCGGTATCGGCGGCGCGCGTTGGATCGGCGCCATCACTCCGCGACAGGCTGTAGAGGAATTCCATGAGGCCGGGCTGCAAACTCCGGCTGATGGTGGCCAGCCCAAACGGCGCGAACGGCACGATATAACTGTTGAACTCGCCCGCCCAATCGATCAGGCGATCACCACCCGTATTGCCAATCAGGATATCGCGCCCTGCGCCACCGTAAGCCAGATCTTCATACGACGGATGCGTGTCCGGTTGATCATTCAAACCGCCATTGGTGTCCTGTTGATCATCGGCATTCATCAGATCATCGCCCCAACCGCCATAGAGATGGTCCTTGCCGCTGCCGCCCACCAGCCAGTCGTTGCCCAAATCGCCAAAGAGCACGTCATCACCATCGGTGCCAACCGGAGCGTAGCCGCTGGCCGCGCCATACGAATCATTCGGGCCTTCGCTCGCGTCAAAATTGAGCAGAAACTCCGCGCCCGTTGTGCCATCGGTGAAGAGTCCGTTTTCATCCACTTTGATTCGGCGCCACGGATTGTATTCGTCGTAAGCAGCAAATTCCCCGCGGCGTTCATGCAAGGTGGTATCGGCATAACCCCAGCCGAGCACGTTGCCTGGATTAAACGGAGCGTTGTAGAACTGTGGCAACGCTTCCGCGCCGGAGATGGCATCGTCGCCCGAACCACCGTGCAGCGCGTCATTGCCCAAGCCGCCGTAGATAATGTCGTTGGCAAATTGCGGACGGAAGAGCGGGTCCTGCGCCGCCGTGTTCGGATCGATATTGAATGGCGTGAGATTGACCGTCTTCTTCAGTTGCCCTGTCACATGGATGGTCGCTTGCTGAACTTTGCCGGGAGTCGAGATCAATGTCTGCGTGGTCGCGGCAATGCCATAGAGCGGCTCCGCTGTTCCGTTGCGGCTTGTGCTGATGCGGCCATCATCACCCAGCACTCCATCCGCGCCGGTCCCGCCTGAAATCCAATCCGCGCCATAACCACCGATCAGGTCGTCATCCTGGCCTTCGCCGAACAACAGGTCATCGCCTTCGAGTCCGTAAATCCAATCGTCGCCCGATTCACCGTGGATTTCATCGGCGGCGCCAATGTCGAGCGCCGCGGCTGCGCTGTTGAAGTCCGCGCCTCCCGGCGTGTAATCGAGCCATTGCGCGGCGCGGACGATGACGCGTTCAGCCGCGCTGAAATTGTCATAAGCGAACGCGAGCAAGCCATTAAAGGATTGGACGGTTGTTCCGGCCACACCGACCGCCCCGTTCACACCCACGATGCGGAAGATCACTCCGTTGTCGCCCAGGATCACGTCGGCATCGTGCGCATGGCCCGTCGCGGCCAGATTGCCATCATCATTGCGGTCGATCTCGTTTCCAGATCCGCCAAAGATCAAATCGCTGCCGTCCGGCCGTTGCAAACGATCGCTCAGACCGAACAGATTCGAGCTGCCACCGATCAAATCGTCCTGCCCCTGATTGCCGAAGATCACATCGTCTCCACCACCGCCCTCGATGTAATCATCACCATCTGAGAGAAGATTCTCGATCGACGGCGTCACGACGAGCCCGGCGCCGGACCTGGTGGCGGCTGCATCAGTGGCGCTCGGCACAAGACCGATCACCGACCCGTCGCCCTGGATCACGTCATTCCCAAGCTGCCCAAAGATGACATCGTCATCCGATCCACCCGCGAGATAATCCGCTCCCCAAGTTCCACTGTCGCCCGCTTCGATGACAAAGGTGTGATCGTAAATCAGAATCGAGCGTTCCTCGATCGAGCTGCCGCCGGCCGTCGTCGGATTCTGCTGCGCGGCACTGGTCACATCGATGTCTGCCGTGACAATTCCGTTGATGACCTTGTAAAGCTGTGTGCCGGTAAGCACGCGGAATCGTGGACTGAGGGTATTGCCATTGCGTTCGATTTCGGCGTTGTCTCCGGCAATGACATCGTTGCCCTGGCCGCCATCGATTCGATCATTCCCATCCTGTCCGCCCGCCACATTGTGTCCGCCAATAAGATCGTCGGCGCCGTCCTCGCCGTAAATGCGATCGCCCATTTGCCCGCCAATAACAATGTCCTGTCCGCTGCCGGCATAAATGGTATCGACGCCTCCGAGATCGGAGTTTTGTGTGGCGATCGAGGTGAAGGTGAACGGCTCGTTATTCGAGAGCGGCAACTGCGCGAGGTCGATGACCCCCTGCACGAGGCCATGATCGCCAAAGACCAAATCATTCCCATCCTGAGCATAGATCACATCGTCGCCTGTGCCGCCCAGGATCAAATCGTTGCCGCCGCCACCGCTGATGTTGATTTGATCCGGCCCGCCGTAAATCGGATCGGTGCTTTGGATTGTGCCCAACGTGATGACGGTGATTTGTGCGTTGCCAAACCGCGGCGTGTTCGCTGAGGCCGCTTGAACCAGGGCGTTGTCGCCCAAAACTACGTTGGCGCCACTGCCGGCATCAATTACGTCCATATCGTCGCCGCCAATCAAAATGTCGTTGCCTGCGCCGGTTTGAATGCTGTCGGCTCCTCCGTCATTCGGCTCGGTCGTCGAAACTTCATCGATATCCGCAGCATCAGCGTCGGCATTGACATAATCGATGTAACCGCTGTCGCCGATGACGAGATTATTTCCATCGCTTGCCTGGATGACGTCGTTGCCAATGCCGCCGAGAACGAGATCCTGGCCGGCGCCAGTCATGATGGCATCCGCGCCGCCCACTTGTGATTCCGTGCTGAACTGGCCAAGGGCATTCAGCCCGCCGCTTTCGACGCGTCCCAAGGTGATGGGCAGACTGTTCGCGCCGAATTGCGAGAGGCCGGCCGGCGCGGAAGTAATGCGACCGCTATCGCCAATGACAATGTTGTTCCCTTCGCCGGCCATCACGGTGTCGCCCGATTGACCCGCAATGACCAAGTCAGCGCCATTGCCGGTCGTGATCATGTCCACCCCGCCAATCGTCGGATCAAGCGTGACGAGCAGATCGATGTCTGCGGCACTGAGATCGCCCGAAAGCGTCGCTGGCTCTCGCTCCTGCACCACCCAATCCACGAGACCGTTGTCACCAAAAACGATGTTGTGGCCGTCGCCGGCGAAGAGCTGATCGCCCATCGCGCCGCCCAGGATCAGATCGTTGCCTGCGTCAGTGGAGATTTGATCTGCGCCACCGATTGCCGACGTGATCGTCGTCACCAAGCCCAGCGTGATCGGCTGGTTGCCAAATCGCGAGCCATCCTCCATCGCCGAAATGATGCGCCCGCTGTCTCCAATCACCAGATTCTCGCCGGTCCCTGCATTGATCGTATCGCCTCCGGCTCCGCCGATAACCAGGTCGTCACCGTCACCGGTCGCGATCCAGTCCGAACCGCCAATGGCTGTATCGACCGATTCAATGCGATCAATGTCTGTAGTGTTTCCATCGGCGGTAAAATTGTCCACGAAACCGCTGTCGCCCAGGACCACGTTCTGTCCGGTGCCGGCATCGATAGTGTCATCGGCTGCGCCGCCAAAGATTACGTCGTTGCCATCACCGGTCGAGATGCCATCGGGCCCGCCGAAAGAGGCAGCGATCGTTTCCACCTTTTGAACTGCGCCAGTGGAGCGAGTGTAATCGATTTGTCCGCTGTCGCCGATGACCAGGTTATTTCCGCAAATCGCCGTCACAGTGTCGCTGCCAAATCCCGCAATGATGGTGTCGTTGCCCGAGCCAGTGCTGATCACGTCGCCGCCGCCTTGCGCAGGCATACTCACTGCGCCGCTCTGATCGAGTTCACCCGCTTCAGTGCTCGCAATCAAATCCAACGCGCCATCAAACCGCACGATCCGGCCGTTGTCGCCAAGGATTGTGTTGTCCCCTTCACCGGCCGTGATCGTGTCGCCGGCATCGCCACCAATGATGTGGTCATGGCCATTACCAGCGGTGATGTTATCCACGCCGCCGCCCTGCTCCGGCGCGGTGGATTGAACGAGATCAAGTGTAGCGAGATTTGCGTCAGGTCCGCTGTACTGCACGAGGCCGTTGTCACCGATCACAATGTTATCACCGTCACTGGCGGTCACGGTGTCGTTGCCAATTCCTGCAACGACAAGGTCATGGCCGATGCCGGTGGTAATTGTGTCGTTGCCGCCCAGGGCTGGCGCGGTGCTCTCGATTGTCAGCAACACTCCCGTGTTTGTCTCGTAATCGATCCTGCCGCTGTCGCCTAAAACAAGGTTGTTGCCGCCGAGCACAGTGATCGTGTCTCCGTAATTGCCCGCAACGA
>JBFMDG010000252.1:0-9467 GCA_040754135.1 Verrucomicrobiota bacterium | reverse complement strand
GGATTTCCTCGAATTTGAGCTGGATTCGCGAGATCGTGGACCAACCCGATCCGCGACCGATTTTGCTTTCGGCCAATGGGGTTCGCCCGTTTGCTCAGCATGCCGGATTCGTTGTCGATTCAGAGCGGAGACGGATCACCTTGCCGGTGCCAAAGGAGAACCGGCTTTTCATCCTGTTGGATGACGTTTCGCGAAAGATCACGGGCATCGAGCAAGCAGGGGAGACACTTGAGATTTCGTATGAATGAAAGCTAAAACCATCGCTAGCCAAATCGTCTGAGCTCGTTGCCCGGGAGGAATGGTTCCATTAGTGGTAGCGCGGCATGAGTGAGCCCCATTCCCTTGTGGATTTTGGCTTTACTTGCCGCTATGAAAACTGTATCCCAAGCCTTATGTATCTGAAAAACCTGACGATGTTGGGGTTTAAGTCGTTCGCGGACAAGACGGCTTTGAACTTTCAGCCGGGTATCACGGCCATTGTCGGGCCGAATGGTTGCGGCAAATCGAATGTCGCCGATGCCATTCGTTGGGTCTTGGGGGAGCAATCGGCCAAAGCCTTGCGTGGTGGCGAAATGGCCGATGTCATCTTCAACGGAACCGACCACCGTAAACCTTTAGGATTGGCTGAAGTTTCTCTGACCATCGGCGATGTGGATGCCGAGCATCTGAAAGCAGCCGGAGTGGAACTCGCATTCAACGAAGTGACGGTGACTCGCCGGGTTTTTCGCGATGGCGGCAGTGAGTATTTCATCAATAAGACGCCATGCCGGTTGAAGGACATCCAGCAGCTCTTCATGGGAACCGGCGTGGGCCGGACCAGTTACAGCATCATGGCCCAAGGCAACATCACGCAAATTATCTCGAGCAAACCCGAGGACCGCCGCATGGTGTTCGAGGAAGCCGCCGGGATCACCAAGTTCAAAGCGCAAAAAAAGGAATCGCTCCGCAAACTCGAACACACGGAACAAAACCTTTTGCGCGTCGCCGATTTGATCCGCGAGGTGAAACGGCAGATCGGATCTTTGCAGCGTCAAGCGGGCAAAGCGCGCCGTTACAAGCAACTCATGCTCGAGTTGCAACATCTCGATACCCAGCTGGCGCGCCATCAATTCGATGTTTTGCAGGCGGAGATTAGCGAGCGGCTAACGCGCCTGGACAAGCTAAGAGTCGAGGCGGAGGTCTGCGCCGAAACCGTTCAGCGCGGTGAAAATGAAATCGGGCATTTGCGCCATTTGCTTTCCGAGCTCGAACAACAGATTTACGAAACGCAGCAGCACGGCCAGGAAATAAAAAACCAGATCGAACGTCACGAAGGCCGTATTCAATTCAATGAGGAACGATTGCGGGAACTTGACGGACAAAATACCAAAGCCTTGGCCGATATCACGCAGGCCGAAGAGCGCAAACACGCCGCGGATGACGAACTCACGCACGTCAACGAACGGCTCGAAAACTCGATCCGCGCTCTCGAACAGCATCGCCAGGCGCTCCAGTCCAAACGCGACGCTGTCAGCCGCCTTGAATCCGAACTTGCGGCGCAACAGGAGGCCTTGCGGCGGGCGCAGTCCGAAACCTTTGCCGCCGCGCAACAGCTCTCGCGCGTGCGCAATGAAATCAACGCGCTCGATTTGCAGAAACAAGGCAACGTGGTTCGGTTGGAAAAACTCTCCTCGGAAAAAATCCAGCTCGAAGAAGAACGCAACCGGCTGGAAACGCGGCTGGCCGAATTCGCGGCCAATGTCGAAGCCGAAAAGCTCGACGTGCAGCTCCGACGAAGCTCGGTCGAGGACCGCCAGCGGCGCTTGCGCGAGTTGCAACAGGAAATGGGGCTGGCCACTCAGGATCTGGACGGTTTGCTTCGGCAACAGGCCGAAAAGCGTTCCCGGCTCAATGTGCTCGAACAGCTCCAGGCCGACTATGAAGGATTCAGCGCCGGCACTCTCGCCGTGCTCAAAGGCAAGGAAGTGCTCGGTTCGCTCACCGATAAGATTCGCGTTCCGGACGAGTACATCATCGCCATCGAAGCTGCGCTCGGACATCACTTGCAACTTGTGCTTACCGAGCAGCCCGAAGCGGCTCATCGGATGATCCACGAGCTCAATACGCACAAAAAAGGCCGGGCAAGTATCGCCGCGCTGACCTTCTTCCGGAATGGTTTTTCGAATGGCAATTCCAACGGCCATGGCAACGGCCATTCCACCGGGGAATACGCCAACGGAAATGGCCATGGTGCGGATGCTCCGCAAGCAACCGGCAATGGGCAAACGGCCCATTCCACCAACGGTGATGCCCATTCGAATGGTCAAGGCCAGCTCAATGGACATCTGCGCGCCTTGTCGGTCGTCGAGAGCGAAGAGACGATTCAGCCCCTTTTACAAGGGCTCTTGGGACAGACGCACATCGTCGCCGATTTGCATACGGCCACGCAAGCCTGGCAGGAATGCCACGGGCAATATGATTTCGTCACTTTGAAGGGCGAGCTTCTGAATCGCCACGGCATTTTCACCGGTGGTTCCGGCAACAGCAACGGCAATGGCAATGGCAAAACGCCCGCGTCAGTCCTCGGTCGCAAAAATCAAATCGCGGAGTTGCAGGCGCATTTGTCTTCGATTCAGGATCAGGTCAACGAAGCCAGCCGGCGCAAAGGCGCATTGCAAAGCGAGCAGACGGCGTTGCAAGCGAGTCTGCAACAGGCCCAAACCGAATTGCGCACCCAGGAAGTTGCCATCGCCACGCGCCAGGGTGAGTTCAACGCTTTACAAACCTCCTTGCGCGCCCTCCATCAAAAGATCGACACGGTCGTTTACGAAATTCAGAGCCTCGCGGCGCAGGAACAGGAAGGCACGCGCAAACGCGACGCCCTCGCCACGCGCATCGGCGAGCTCGAACAACGCGAGCGCGAGTTTCAACAGCAGCTCGCCGATAGCAATGGACGCCTCGAGATTTTGCGTACGGAACGCGACACGGCCAACACGGCGTTGACCGAAACGAAAGTCGCGCTGGCAGCTGAAGAACAGCTTTGCACCTCGTTTCAACAACAGAAAAACACGTTGCAAAATCGCTTGCGGGAGCTCGGCCAGTTGCTCGAACAACGCCGTCATGAGCTGAGTTCCTTCGTGACCCGTCGCGAACAATATCAAAGTGAAATTCAGGAGTCGCAGGGCCGGATCGAAGCGCTCCAACACGAACGCGAACAGGTCAACGAACAATTGGCCGGACTCATGGACCAGAAGGAAAGTCAGGAGACGGATATCCTCACGCGGGAGGATGATCTGCGCGATCAACGCCGGCGGTTGACCGATCTCCAGCAGCAGCGCAGCGCCGTGGAAATCGAGCTCGCCCAGAAGAACATGACCGTGCAAAACCTCCGCCAGCGCGTCCTCGAAAAATATCAGGTCAACCTTGACGATGTGCGCAGCGAGTGCATCACCATCACTTTTGCCGACGAGGGCGCGCCGAAAATTCACACGCTTAGTCCCGAGGAAATGGCGGCCAGCGGCGGGGCCACCGATTGGGAGGCCGTGGGGGAACAAGTCGGCGCGCTGCAGAAGCGCATTGATGAAATGGGGCCGGTGAATCTTGTCGCGATCGAGGAATACGAAGAAACCGAGCAGCGTTATCAGTTTCTCACCGCCCAGCACGAGGACCTTGTCAAAGCCAAGGAACAATTGCTCGAAGTGATCAACCGCATCAATTCACAAACCAAGGAAATGTTCACGGATACGTTCAACAAAATCCGGGAAAATTTCCGCCAGATGTTCACTGAGATCTTCGGCGGTGGCAAAGCCGATCTCCTCCTGGTCGATGAAGGCGATGTTCTCGAAAGCGGCATCGACATCGTGGCGCGTCCGCCCGGCAAACAGCTTCAAAGTATTTCGCTGCTTTCCGGCGGCGAGCAGACCATGACCGCGGTGGCTTTGCTGTTCTCGATCTACCAGGTGAAACCGAGTCCGTTCTGCGTGCTCGATGAGCTCGACGCGCCGCTCGATGAATCCAACATCAACCGGTTCATCCGAGTGTTGCAGCGTTTTCTGGAACATTCCCAGTTCATCATTATCACGCATAACAAACGGACCATCGGCATGGCCAATGTGCTCTACGGAGTCACCATGGAAGAGCACGGCATCAGCAAAATCGTCAGCGTCAAATTCCACAAAGCGGACGACCACACCGCCGTACCGCCGCAATCCGCGCACCCGCTCGTCCCGCCTCCCGCCCAACCGCCGCTCGAAGCGGAAGAGGATAAGGTCCAGCCGCGGAACGAAACACTCGAAGTCGTGAACGAGGCGTGACCTTTTACCCGGATGCGATGGGGTTTTCGTTTGATTCCGTGGTGTCACTGCACTCTGCGTCGGGCTAATGGCAGCGAACCCTTGTGCGCGGTGTTCGCGGACGGCGATCACTTGATCCGGCTCGCGTTCTTGGAAACGGCGATCTAGTCTCTCACCGCTCATGTTAATGCATGTCCTCATGCTGCTGGGCGGTCTGGCCTTAATCGTCAAAGGCGGCGAGTTCTTTGTCGCAGCCGCCGTGCGCCTCGCCGAATTCCTCCGCATGCCGCGCGTAGTCATCGGCTCGACACTGGTCAGTCTCGCCACAACCACGCCGGAATTGGTCGTTTCCATTATGGCGGGCTGGCGCGGCGAGTCCGGTTTGGCCGTCGGGAATGCGGTCGGTTCCTGCATTTGCAACATTGCTCTCATCCTGGGAATGACCGCGACCCTGCGCCATGTCGATGTCCATTTTCGGGCTTTGCGCACACCGTTGATTGCGATGTTCGGATTTGGTGTTCTCCTCTTTTTCATGACGCTGGATCTCTCCCTGGTGCGATGGCAGGGAGTCGTGCTTTTACTGGGCGGCCTCGCCTATTTCGCCTGGGATTTCTGGCAACATTGGCGCGATCGCCGGCCTGAGCACGTGGCGGAGGCGACCGCCATCGAGACCGAGCAAAGCGCTGCCCGATGGAATTGGGTCGAAACAAAAGCAGGCACTCTTCTGCAATTTCTTTTTGGCGCAGGCATCGTCGTAGCCGGCAGCCGATTGCTCGTTGAAGGGGCTGTTGGCGTGGCTTCGAGCCTCGGCATCCCACCCATCATCATTGGCTTGACCGTCGTTGCCGTTGGGACGTCGCTGCCCGAGTTGGTGACAGCGGTGACTTCGTCGCGCCGGGCGGTGAGCGATCTTGCCGTTGGCAATGTGCTGGGAGCGAACATTGCGAATTTGAGTCTGATCGTGGGCGCTGCGGCGGTGATTCAAACGGTGCGAATGGATCGGCTCACGCAGTTGTTCAACTTTCCGGCCATGCTTGGCATTATGATTTTGCTCCTCTGGATGTTGCGGACTGGACATCGCGTCACGCGCCGCGAAGGAGCGGTGTTGCTTGGCGTGTATGCCCTTTACATCGCCACACTTTTGATCATGACGGCGGTGGCGATCACTTAACCGGACAAATGCTTTGCATTGATGAACCGCCGTCGGCTGCGTGTGGCATGGGCCTGGCCGAACCTTTTCTCGCGTGTTCAATGGCCAACATTTGGTCGCGCCGGAAGCTTTATCGGGCGCGCATGGTTAATCTGAAATCGGTCATCAACGTCAAAGCAGTTGCAAGCGACGGCCGTCTTTGTTGATCGTGGCATCGGGAGCGTTCCGCAAGAGCAAGCATTCGCAAGTTATGGATTGGGTCGAATCACTGGCGCGCGTTTGGCACTATCTCGTGCTCGCGTTGACGTTGTTGCTTTCGTTGATCGGGTCGGCGCATGCGCTCCTGCACAAACGCGACACGCGCGCCGTCACGTTGTGGGTCGGATTCATCTGGTTTGCTCCTCTCATTGGCGCGGTGCTCTACTTCATTTTCGGTGTCAATCGAATCAAGCGGCAGGCCATCTTTCTTCGAGGCGGGCTGGAACCCTATCGAACCCGACAAACCGCCAGTGAATGCTCGCCCGAACAATTCGAATCGAAGTTACCGGCGCAGGTTCGTCACCTGACCTCGCTCGTTTGCGCTACTGGCAATGTAGTCAGCCGGCCTTTGCTCGAAGGCAATCGGGTCGATGGGCTGTTTAACGGGGACGAAGCTTATCCCGCCATGATCGAGGCCATGGGCGCGGCCCGCACTTCGGTGACGCTCTCGACTTATATTTTCGACCGCGATGCTGCCGGTTTGGAATTTGTGCGTGCGCTGGGTGACGCGGTCAAGCGGGGGGTCGAAGTGCGAGTGCTGATTGATGCCACAGGCACGCGTTATTCGTGGCCGCCAGTCATGGGACTGCTCAAAAATGCGCGCGTGCGCTATGCTCGTTTTCTTCCTACGTTTCCCATCTGGCAATTGGTTTCGTTAAATCTGCGGAATCATCGCAAGATTCTCGTGGTGGATGGCTGCATTGGATTTACCGGCGGGCTGAACATCCGCATTGGGCATTGGCTTTCAAAAAAGCCAAAGCATGCCGTGCGAGATCTGCATTTCCGGATCGAGGGACCGGTGGTGGCGCATTTGCAGGAAGTATTCGCTGACGATTGGTTTTTCACGACGCGCGAAGCGCTGCGCGGCCCGGCGTGGTTCCCGGCTTTACAGTGGCGCGGATCGGTTGTGGCGCGGGGGATTGCTGACGGACCGGATGAAGATTTCGAAAAGTTGCGCTGGACCATTTTGGCGGCGTTGGGCGCCGCGCGCCATTCCGTGCGCATCGCCACGCCTTATTTTCTTCCGGATCCGGCCATCATTGTGGCCCTCAATCTCGCGGCCATGCGCGGCGTTTCCGTGCACATAATGCTTCCGGCGAAGAGCAACCTGCCTTTCGTGCAATGGGCTTCCACGGCGCACTGGTGGCAATTGTTGGAACGGGGATGCCGGATTTGGCTGAACCCGCCGCCGTTCGATCACACCAAAGTTTTCATTGTCGATGATTGCTGGGCGCTGGTGGGTTCGGCCAATTGGGATCCGCGCAGCCTGCGCCTGAATTTTGAATTTAATGTCGAGTGCTACGACCTCGATCTGGCGGGCAAATTAAGTGCGTGGTTTGACGACCAACTGCAACAGAGTCATGAAACCACTTTGCAGGAAGTGGATTCTCGCAACCTGGCGATCCGTCTGCGCGATGGCGCGGCCAGATTGCTGACGCCGTTTTTGTAGTTCCGCGGGTCAGCCTCCTGATGCGCGCACGCTTACCGGAAAAAGTCGCGCCCTTCAACCGAACAGGAAATTCGTCGGCCATCGCGGCTTCGCGTTGATCTGCATCAAATCCCGAACTGCTGCCTGTGAGTAACAATCAGCCGACATCATGCGTGCGGCGGATTATCGACTGTGCGGGTCAGTAACGTGCCTCGTGGCGCTGCTCGCGGCAGTGCCTGTGCCAGCGCGAGGGGATGCCTCGACCGACTTTTTGCCGGAACCACCGCCGGGAAAAGAATGGAAACTCGTTTGGCAGGATGAATTCAACGGCGCCAAACTCGACGAATCAAAGTGGAATCGCCTGGGAGATTGGAAGCGGCGCGACGGATTTTGGATCAAGGAAGACGCTTATCTGAATGGCCGCGGCCAGCTCGTTTTGCGCACCCGCAAAGATGGAGACCGGTTTACCTCCGGCGCGATCAACACTCAAGGCAAGTTCGAACACACCTTTGGCTACTACGTCGCGCGCTGCAAACTGCCCACGCATCCCGGACATTGGCCGGCCTTTTGGCTCATGGCCCAAAGCGTCAATGAGGTCGGAGATGACGGGCGCGACGGCACCGAAATCGATGTGGTGGAAATTCCGTGGCGCGATGGCCGTTTGACCGCAAATCTGCATTGGGACGGCTATGGCAAAGATCACAAAAGTGCGGGCACGAATTTTACTTTCAACGCCGTGACGAATGGCTTCCATACCTTCAGTCTTCTTTGGCAACCCACCGAGTATGTCATTTACGTGGACGGCCAGGAGATCTGGCGAACCGCCGCCGGCGGTGTTTCTCGAGTTCCGGAGTATTTGAAACTGACGGAAGAAATCGGGAAATGGGCCGGTGAAATTCGGAGCGCGCAATTGCCGGATGAATTCATTGTCGATTACGTGCGCGTTTACGATCTCGTTGATAAAGCCTCATCGGCTGCGCCCGCAACCCAGGAGCGCAAAAGATAATCATGATTCCGGTCAACGACCGACGCGTCACCGTCGCGCAGGATTCGGCATCAACATTGGCCTATGCAAGACTGGAAAATCCTTCATGACGCTGTGTTGCACGGGAATGCCCAGGACGCTCGGCGTTTGACTGAACAGGCACTGGCTGAAGGCGCCGATCCGCTCGTGCTCGTGCATGATGCGATGATGCCGGCGATGGATGAAGCCGGGCGGCGCTTTGAAACCAGCGAATTTTTTGTTCCCGAATTGTTACTGGCTGCGCGCGCCATGAAAGCCGCCTTGGAACTCGTCCGCCCGTTGCTTGCTCAACGCGGCGACAAGCCCATCGGACGGGTCGTCATTGGGACGGTGCGTGGGGATCTCCATGACATCGGCAAGAATCTCGTGGCGGCATTGCTCGAAGGCGGCGGTTTCGATGTCATCGATCTCGGGGTCAATGTGCCGCCGGAAAAATTTGTCGCGGTTGCGCGAGAACGGGAGGCGCAGATTGTGGCGTTGTCGGCTTTGCTCACCACCACGATGCCTGCCATGAAAAACACCATCGATGCTTTGGACGAGGCAGGGCTTCGGAGCCGCGTGAAGATTTTCGTGGGCGGCGCGCCGGTGACGCAAAAATTCGCCGACGATATTGGCGCGGATGGTTACAGCGCCAATGCGCCGGGAGCGGTGGCGCTGGCCCGAAAGGCCTTGGCCGAAGCGTTGACCACGCCGGGAGTGACATGAGCACGGAACGACAATATCAGGAACGGCTGGCGCGATACGTCACCGCCCTGCGCAATGAAAAACCCGATGCCATTCCCATTCGGCCTTTCGTGGCCGAGTTCACCGCGCGTTATGCCGGCTACACTTGCCAGGAAGTTGCGCATGATTATGAAAAGGCATTCGACGCAGCATTGAAAACGGCGCGGGATTTTGGTTGGGACGCCGTCGTGCCGAACATGGTTTATGTCTGGACGGGGCTGGCTCAGGCCATTGGGCTTCGCTATTACGGCATTCCCGGCATTCACATTCCGCCCAACACCGGCTTCAATTACATCGAGCCGCCGGAGGATCAGGCCTGGATGCGCGCGGACGAATACGACGCATTAATCGATGATCCGACTGGATTTCTCTACAACATCTGGCTGCCGCGCGTCTCGACGGAAGTCAGCAAATTGGGCGAGCCAGCCACCTACCGGAATAATCTTTCGTTCGTGAAAGGCGGAATGGCCATGCTGCAATATTTTTACGCTTTCGGTCCGCAGATTCAACGATTGCAATCGGAAGCAGGCGTGGTTTCGGCGATTGCCGGGATTTTCAAAGCGCCCTTCGATATTCTGGCTGATAAGTTGCGCGGCTACGTCGGCTTGACCA
>JBFMDG010000251.1:0-9484 GCA_040754135.1 Verrucomicrobiota bacterium | reverse complement strand
TCGCCGATGTGCCCCTGGAGATACGAGCAGCTCAGTCCGTCGCGTTCCTGAAGTTTTTGCGCGACCAATCCCGGCCAATCCGGACCGGCCATTCCATCGCCGAAGCACACTGGATGCGCGCTGAAATGGTACCAGGTCAAATTTGTCTTGGGCCGTTCGCGCAACCAATGCAAAACGTGAAGCGTCGTATCCAGCCAGCGTTCCTGATCTGTGGAATCCCGCGTGAATTCGGAATCGGTTTTCCAGGTTTTGACTGTGCGATTGAAATTCCCGCCCACAACTCGCTCCTGGCCCACGTAAAGATCGGCCGGTGCCAAATCCGTTTTGGCCAGCTCGATCGCTTGCAGAGCGCAATCTTCCACGCGCCGCATGTACGCCGGAGACACTTCGCCCCATTGCCGGAAAAATCGCAGCGTCGGCATCGAGTGCGTGTGCGTGACGCAAACGCGCACATTCGCGCCGGGAACACGGCAAGCACGCGCCGCGCGCTTTTGCACGCGCTGCGCGAATTCGGGAGGCACTCCGCAAAGATCCAGCGACAGAATCACCGCCGTGGTCCCGCCCTGGCGAAGAAACAGCGCACGCGCCTCGGCGCGCTGGCGTATCCCAGTGACGACACGTTCCTGGCCTTTGGGTTTATGAAACCCCGCCAGCTCGATTCCGAGCGGCGGGGTGATCTCGACTCGGCCTTCGCCGGCTTCAAGCATGAGGCTGTTTCTAGCCGGTTTGCCCGTTCAATCAATTCGAATCTGTCAGTAGTTGAATTCCACCTGCGCCCAGAATTTGTGCACATCCACTCCCGGCACGGCCAGCGCGGGCGGCGCCGCATCCTGGCCTTCGTAAAACGAATACTTCACCAGGGCCGTCCAATGTTTGCCAAACTTCTTCGAGGCGATGACATCGAACTCCTGTCCGTAATCCGCGCCCCCGCTATCCGCATCAAATTTGTGATAGACAAAACGCAACGGGATCTGAGCCGGCAATGTGACCTGGGCAAAGCCGTAAAGATCGCGCAGTCCCTTCGACGGTGTATTCAGAAAGACATCCGCCCAACCGTTGAACGCGTGCAACGTGGCCAACAGCGTGCGAAAACCGACACTCCCGGCGCCATTGGAATTGCTATCGGTGCCGAGCACTTCATATCCGGCGCCGAAGGCGAATGGCTTGAGGTTGGCCCCAACTTCGAAGCTGTAATACTCCGCTTCGTATCCTTGCGGGCTCGCGGCGTAATCGGTTTGCCAGGCGAATTCGGCGCGATAACCGAGCGAGAGTTTCTCCGTCACCGGCGCATTGCCGGCGAAGAAGCCGCCATAAGTCGCGCTCGAGTTGGCCGCGCCGGCTGCGTTCTCGAGATCGAGCAAATAAGCGTAACCGGTCACCTGCCCAAATTTCCAACCGGAATAGGACGCATTCACAAGGTGCGAACTGGAACTGAAATCGGTGTTCGCCGCCGGCAATCCCGAAACGTCTCCAAAAATCCGATGCACTTCCCACAGGTGGCTGTAGAACAACTTGAAATCCTGCACCGGCTTGAGCTCAGCCGACACCGCATCGTAAGTCTGCATGTTCTGCCGCCAGCCGACGTCGCCGACGAACCGGTGATTATCCAGGACAATGCGTTGCCGTCCGATTTTGGCGGAGAAAAGATTGGTGTAGTTGTAATTCAACCACGCCTGATTCAATTCCGTGGTGGGCGGATCGGCGACGATCGGTTTGTACCCGACGCCATTGGAACCGGCGGCGTTAAAATTGTCTTCAGGTCCGATGACGGTCACGTTTTCTCCTTCGATCATGCCCTGGAAGCCGTAAACCGGCGCCGTGGTGAAACCGAATCGCGTGCGAACCGTTGGCGCGTGTGAAGGTTCGGTAATTGCCGCCACGCCATCCTGATCGACGAATTCGTAGCGGAGCCGCGCATTGACGCTGAACTTTCCTTTGGCGATGGCGTCGGGAAGTTTGCCATTGAGAAACGCCTCGAGGCCGCCCGGCTTGGCCGCGGCTTCCGCCGATGCAGCTGGAGTGGAAGCGGGCGGTTTCGGGGCTGCGGGTGGCGCGGGCGGCTGGGCAAGCCCGGGTTGCGTATAAGGTTTCTCCTGCGCGAAAACAGAGGCGGTGATGGCGAGCACGAGTGCGGCGCCGGTCAAAGCGGATGATTGGGATTGGGGAATGAATTTCATGGATTGATTTTCTGAATTGCGAGTCTGGTGAATGGATTTCAAATTGCGGGTGCGCTTCGGGATTGAGACGCAGCTTTTTTCATGGTGTCTGCCAAAGCGCCGTAAACCGTGGCCCAGGCTTCCTTCACTTCCGGAGTAAATGCGGCGCCGAGCCCTTGTTCGAGCGTCCACAGCAATGCCGAACCGACCGTGGCGTAATGTTCGTCCTCCACGCCATAGGCCACATGACGCCGGCCGAGATCTTCGACTGCCGGCACGAGCCGCGCCAAATCGTTCAGTCCGCGCACGGCAACGGTGATCATGGTGGTGAGTTTCCTTCCTTGCTCTTGAATGTCGGTTTTGAAAAGCGGCTTCAGTGTTGGATCCAGTGCGAACAGGCGCCCGTAAAAGATCGCGGCCGCTTCGTCAGCCATCGGCGTCACCTGTTCCCACGTTGTTTGCACAAGTTGAATTTGTCGAGCAGTCATAATCGTTTCTCTCGAGGTCTGGCCTTGATGCCGATC
Organism: Verrucomicrobiota bacterium; assembly: GCA_040754135.1. Taxonomy (GTDB): domain Bacteria; phylum Verrucomicrobiota; class Verrucomicrobiia; order Limisphaerales; family SIBE01; genus JBFMDG01. Next base: position 6,804 of record JBFMDG010000251.1, on the reverse strand, counting down.
AATCAACCGGAATCCGGATCACGACGCCGCCCATGACGTCGTTGAGTTGAAAATCAGTTCGAGGCGAATCGTCGTGGTTGTTGTGGCATTTCACACAGGCCGGTGAAACCGCCACGTCCGGAAAAACTGCCGTGAAGTATTTCTTGCCCCCCAGGACTTCATCCGAATAAAAATTCGACGCCCCTTTGCCATCGGCCACAAATTGCAGTCCGGTTTTCTCGACTTCGGTTTTGGGCGCATTCTGTTTGTTCACCGGCCAAAGCGACAGGAGCGCGTAGGTGAAGCCCGGATTTTTTTCCGCCACCGTTTCGGCGCCCATGCGAAACATCTGCGCGGGCAATGGCAGCGTCTTCTCATCCTTCCAATGTTCGCTGGCTTTGATGATTTTTTCCTCATTTTGCAGGCGGTTGACCACTTGCCTGGTGTAAACGGCGCGATCGGCCGACATCACCGTGAATAGCGCATCGGCCATTTGCCGGGCGCTGAATCCTGATGCGGTTGGTTCGGTCTTGCCGCAACCATTCAACGCCATCAGGGCGGACGCCCCCAGCAGCAGCGCCGTCAATTTGGCCGGTGGCGCCAGAGTTTCAGTTTTGAGTTTTCGGAGTTTCATTTTCATGGGTTCGATTTCGTTTTTTCAGTTTCCATCTGCCGTCGTACTGCCAGGTCGATGCTTTCGACATGAAACGAGGGGCGGCCGATGAAATTGGAACGGATGAGGTCGCGATCGGCGAGAGCATCCAGTGTAAACCGCAGGCCATGGCATTGCAGGCAAACGCTGCGGATCATTTTTTCGTTGGGCCGGAGGTTCATGTTTTGGTTGTGCTGAACGCGCACGCGCGACTGGCCGCCAGCCGAATGAATTTCTCGAGGCAAATGACAGGTGGCGCAGCTCACGCCTGTTCCTGGCGCCGTTCGTCCGGCCATTTCCTCCTTCCAAAGCCGAAAGTGAGATGAGTTCTGAAACGACAAACTATGTTCGTCGTTATGGCAGGAGAGGCAGGAATCCACCGCCGCAGCGCGCGTGTTGAAAGTGTGCGCGCTGTGACAACTCGAACAGGAAAGTTCCCGATGCGCCGATGCCGGTTTCATAGGAAGCCGGGCCAGATCCGGACGCATCGGGCCGAGAGCGCGGGCGAGGCGCATGCCATGCTTGCTCGCCAAAAAGCCATCCACCTCCTCGGCGTGACAGGGTGCGCAAGCGCGATGATCGAGCGCATCCACCCATCGTTTTGCTCCACCCGGCTCTTCGGCAATTCTGTGGCAATCCGTGCAATTGACTCCGGCGCGTGCGTGCGCTGTGCCGGCCCAATCACGCAGCACGCGTGGCTCGAATTTCACGGATGCCGGCGCGTCATGAGCGTCGCTGGACAACGGAGCACGCCCTGAAATCCGTTCGGAATGCCGCAAAGGTTCGAGTGAATCCCGGTGGGCCACTTGGGCTGGCGTTTTCAAATCGGGTTCGGCGGCATATTTCCGCAGAAAATTTTCATAGAGCGCCGTGTTGTCGTGGTAATTGTGGCAACCGGCCGTGGCGCACGAGGCAAATTCGAATTGCGCGTGGCTGGAGCGCTCCCGCCGCGTTTGCGGATGGCAGTGAAAGCAATAATCCTCGGGCATGGTCACGCCCATGGCTTTCGTTTGCTGAGCTTGATGCTCGCGATGGCAGGTGACGCATTGATCTGCGGCAACCAACTTCAGCCGATCGGCATTGCGCGGATCGGTGAATTTGCTTTGGGGATGCGAGTCGTTCGCCGATTTCAACTCGGCCTCATGACAGTCGAGGCAAGCGCGTTCGTTCACCCCCATCCACGGGGTGTGACAGGCTTGGCAATCGAGTTCGATTTGATAGTGCCCATGGCTGGTTGCGCCCGGCAGAAACATCCGCCGATCCGGGCCATGCCAAATCGAAGTGAGGATTGCTATCAGAGCCATGGTGCAGGCGCCCCAGGTAAACCAGGGCCAAAATTTTTTCCACGCCATCAAAAGTAGTACGCGATCAACACGTGTGCGATGACCAGCGCCGGCAATGGCCAGGCCAAGGCAACGTGGAGGCCGGACCAAAAGGCGCGCAGTCGTTTGGCCTGGCGCGCGTTCAGGCGGCGTTCGCATGCGGTGACCATTCCCGCGGCCGCACCCACCAACGCCAGCGCCAGAAAGTTGGTCATCAAGATGAAATTAAGATTTTGCCCAAGTCGAAATCCGGTGTGTGTGACGAGCGCCACCAGCGTCATCAAGCCGAGCCCGGCATGCAATGCGCGCCAATGGCCGAACTCGAACCAATGAAACCAGCGAACGCGCTTTCGCAATGAAAGGGACAGCCCGACGAGAGAAAACGCCGCCAAAGTGTATCCACTGGCCCGTTTCCAAAAAGGATCGCGCCACAACACATCCACCTTGCGCCAGAGCGATTGCACGGAATCGGCCCAGGGCAGAGGTTGCGACAAAAAAATGAGCGCCGCCAACAACGCGGCACAAACAGACGCGGCCGCAAGCACGTTCAATCCGGCGGCCGGCGGCGTAAAAACTGGCGCGCCCACGATTTCGGCCAGCAGCGGACGGCATGATCCACAAACCGTCGAAGCGCCGGTCCGACGCGCCAATTGCTCGATCGTGCCGCAGCCCTCGGCGCGCGCGGCACTTAACATTCCGAGTTTTACGCCCATGCAATTGCAGATCACGGCGTGCGCGGGCCACTGGGAAATATGCGGCGCGGCTCCTCGTTTCCAGAGGCGGCCGGTGCGAAGGAAGCGTTGTTTCTGCCAGCGCCAGAGGCGTGCGCGGCGTTCGATCAATTCCTGCGCGCGCCCCGATTCCAACCATTCGCCAACGGAGGTCGCGCCAATCAAACGCCCTTTGTGCAAAACGAGCTGACGGAACCCATTCGAGCCGTTCCAGCGCAACGTTTCGCCATTCGCCTGAAAATCACCCAGCGTCGCCACTTCGAGTCCGGTCAATTTCAAACGGGTCGATTGATCGCTCCCTTCAAAGCGTCGCCGCGTTTTGCCCATCAGATTGGCGGCCAGCAAATCCGCCATGCGAAACCCGGGCGCAGCCAGCCCATAAACCACGCCCCGATGACTGGCGCATTCGCCAATCGCGAAAATATGTGGATCGGAAGTCTGCAACCCATCATCGACGCGCACCCCGCCGCGCGGAGCGATCTCGAGTCCGCATTGCGCGGCCAAATCGGCGCGTGGCCGGATGCCCGCGGCGATGACGATCAATTGCACGCGCAGGCATTCTCCCGTGTTGAACTGAAGCAAGCGGTCGCATCCGTGTGATTCGATCGATACGGTTTCTCGCTGGGTGCAGACAAGGAGGCCGAGTTTTTCGATGTGCGCCTGAAGGAGCGCGCCCGCTTCGGGATGAAGTTGACGCGCCAGCAAAGAACTCCCGCGTTCAACAATCCAGGTCTGCAAACCCAAATCGTGCAGCGCTTTGGCGGCTTCAATCCCAAGCAACCCTCCCCCAAGCACCGCCGACCGATGACATTGTCTCGCATACGCTCGAATGCCCTCGAGATCGTTCAGCGTGCGATACACGAAAACGCCAGACAAGTCACAGCCCGGAATAGACGGAACAAACGCACGCGAGCCAGTCGCCAACACCAGCGTGTCGTAGGGCATTTCCCGGCCGCGGGCGGATTTCACAACGCGCGCCTCGCGATCGATGGCCGTGATGGATTCGCCGAGATAAAGTTCGATCCCGTTCTCGCGATACCATTCGGAAGAAGCGAGCAGCAGCGTCTCCGTTGACGTTTGATGAAGCAGTCGTGTGAGGTGCACACGATCGTAAGCAGGCTGGCGCTCCTCGGCGAAGACGACGATGCGAAATCGATTTTTCGCGCGCAACGCCACCAACCGTTCGCAAAGTTTGTAACTCGCCATGCCATTGCCGACGATGACGAGCGTGCGGCGCGATTTCCGCGCGGACTTCGGAAAAATCCGGCGGCGCAAAGCGCTTCCGGATTCCTCGGACGCGTGCAAGGTGGATGCGACTGAGGCCATGATTCAGGCGTGTCGATTCATGCTGCCGCGGGCAGCGCCGGTTTTCGGTGCGCGCGATCTTCGAGAAAAGTGATGAGCAATTCGCGGCAGCGATAATATTCTGCGTCTTCGAGCAGCGCCGTTCTCTGGCGCGGCCGGGCGAAGGGCACTTGCAAAATGTCTCCCACTTCCGCGGCTGGACCGTTGGTCATCATAACGACGCGATCCGCCAGAAAAATGGCTTCGTCCACATCGTGCGTGACCATGAGCGCGGTCAACTGTGTGCGGCTCCAGACATCGAGCAGAACCTGCTGCAATTCGAGGCGCGTGAGTGCATCCAGCATTCCGAATGGTTCATCGAGCAGCAGCATTTTCGGTTTGAGCGCGAAGGCGCGCGCGATCCCGACGCGTTGCCGCATGCCTTGACTCAATTCACGCGGGCGTTTGTGCATGGCATCACCGAGCCCGACGATGGTGAGGAAATATTCAGCGATGGCGCGGCGTTCGGTGCGTGTGGCGGTGTAAAAAACCTGATCCACACCCAGGCAGACATTTTCGAAGGCCGTGAGCCAGGGTAACAAACAGGGCGACTGAAAGACCACTCCGCGGTCCGGTCCCGGCCCGCTCAGCTCTTTGCCGGCGAGAATAATGCCGCCCCCACTGAGGGGATTGAGTCCGGCCAGCATCGACAGGACGGTCGATTTGCCACAACCCGAATGGCCGATCAAGGCGACGAATTCTCCCTTGCGAATGCGCAGATTGAAATCCTTGACGATGACCGCCGGCCCTTTGGGCGTGGAATAAATTTTTGTGAGGTTCGAGAGCTCGACGTAATCGCTCATGGTTTTTGGGATTGGGTTCAGCGCTCAGGCGCAGCATTTCCGTGGGGGACACCGACCGTCTCCCGTTTGATTTCCGAGCGCCTGACTGGCGTGCGGCGGCGCGTGATCATCGAGGACGGTGCATTCAGATCCTCCGGTTCAATATCGGGCAGCACCAGTTTGCGCGTGAGGGTGGTGGTTGGTTTGCCACCGCTGCCGAGAAGATAGGCGATGACTTCCCGGCGAATTTCCTTGAAACGCGGATCGTGATTCAGCGCTTTCCGATTGCGCGGGCGGTTGATCTCGATGGAGATCGACGGCCCCAATGTGGCGCCCGGTCCAGCGCTTAAGGGAATGATTCGGTCCGCCAGCAGTATGCCTTCGTCCACATCATTCGTGATGAGCACAACGGTCTTTCGATCTTCCGCCCAGATGCGCCCGATCTCGTCCTGCAAGGTCGCCCGCGTCAGCGCATCGAGGGCGCTGAGCGGTTCGTCGAGCAGGAGAATGCGCGGATTCATGGCCAGCGCGCGCGCAACACTGACCCGCTGCCGCATGCCGCCCGAAAGTTCGAGCGGTTTTTTATCGCGCGCCTCCGTCAGGTTCACGAGCGCGATGTAGCGTTGGACATGGGCGCGCCGCCAGTCCGACGGCCAGGTGGCAAAGACCTCGTCCACCGCCAATGCGATGTTGTCCTGCACACTCAGCCAGGGCAGCAGCGAATAATTCTGAAATACGATCGCCCGGTCCGGACCCGGTTCCGTGATGATCTCGCCCCGAAGCGTCACTGTCCCTTCATCGGGCCGTTGCAATCCGGCCATCAGCGACATCAACGTGGTTTTGCCCGCGCCGGAATAGCCGACGATCGCGACGAATTCGCCTTCGGAAATGCTCAGGTTGATGTCGTTTAAAATTTCGCAACGCCGCGCGCCAACGCCGTAACCATTGCAAACATTTTTTAATTCGAGGAAAGCCATGGCATCTCCGGGTTGACTCAGCGAATGGTTGTGGCGTCGAAGCTGACGGCGCGTTGCAAGAGCATCATCGTGCGGTCGAGAACGAACCCGATGAAACCAATGGTGAACACAGCCACCATGATTTGCGCGAGCGTCTGGCTGCTGCCGTTTTGAAACATGTCCCAAACAAATTTTCCGAGGCCGGGGTTTTGCGCCAGCATCTCGGCGGCAATCAGCACCATCCAACCCACGCCGAGCGAGAGCCGCAGGCCGGTAAAGATCAGCGGCAACGCCGAGGGAATGACAATTTTGCGAACCTTTTTGAACCAGCCGAGCTTCAGCACGCGCGCCACATTGAGATAATCATTGTCGATCGAGGCCACGCCCAAAGCGGTGTTGATCAACGCCGGCCAGAGCGAACAAAGCGCAACCGTAATGGCGGAAGTCAGAAACGATTTCTCGAAGACCGGTTCCTTGGGATTGTAAAGAGCGCTCACCAGGATCATGACAATCGGCAGCCAGGCCAGCGGTGAAACCGGCTTGAACACCTGAATGAATGGATTCATGGCCTGATTCACCGCCTTGCTCAACCCGCACAGAATGCCGAGCGGCACCGCCACGCACGACGCGATCAAAAAGCCGGTGAAGACAGTTTTCAGACTGGTTAAAATCTGATCGATGTAAGTCGGCTTGCCCGCGTACTTCCGCTCTTTCCATTCCGCGGCAGCGTGTGTGGCCAGAAACTCCTTTTTGCGCGCGGCTTGCCGCTGATAAAATTCCACCTCTCGCCGCCGTTCGGCCTTGTGATCCGCCCAAAGATTTTTCGCTTCCACCCAAACCGCGGCCGGTCCGGGCAACGCGCCAAAGCCCACCTTCACATGGGACGCGACCCATGACCACGCACCGAGAAACAGCGCGACCGCCAGCACCGGCCCGCCAATCATCACGAGAATTTGCCGGAGTTGTTGATTCGGATTATCGCGCCGGGCCAGCCGCAAAAAAGGGACCGCCCAATTCAATCCGACCGTCTCGCAAGTT
>JBFMDG010000250.1:0-9487 GCA_040754135.1 Verrucomicrobiota bacterium | reverse complement strand
ATCTTATTCACTCCCCCCCCCTAAAACGTCACCCAAAACAAAACCACTAACCACGACTCCAGCGCCGGTGTCATTGCCAGCTACGATTCGGTCAATGACCGCTTCATTCTCACAAACAAGCAGAGCGGTGACGTCGGGATTTCCCTTCAGGATGTGACGGGCAACTTTTTGGCGGCAACCAAGCTCAGCTCCGGCGCTCTGGAACGGGGCAACAACTTGCTCTATACGATTAATGGAGGGCCAACATTAGTCAGCCAAACCAACAGTATTACGGAGGCCAGTTCCGGGATTACGGGCTTAACTGTGGAAGCGCTCAAAGCCTCCTCCAGCCCCGACGCGAGCAACGCCAACAAGCAACTCATCGCCACTTTTGGAGGCACAGGAGGAAGCTCGGATGAAATCAGTACCGCCAACCCTCACGGCTACTTAACAGGCGACGCGGTTCGTTTTGACACCAACGGCACACTGCCCAGCCAGGTCAACACCTCAACGATTTATTACATCCGAAAAATAGACGATACCACGGTCAGCCTGCATGCCACAGCCTCGGAGGCAGCCAATGGCAGCAACCCGATCAATTTCGGAAATAATCCCTCGTACAGCGGTGATAATTACCTCTATCTCGCGAATCCCCCGGCTGCCGCAGGAGAATCGGCCAGCACGGTCACCGTCACCGTCAGCAATGACACTTCGAAAATCAAAACCGCCATCAATGATTTCATCGCCGAGTACAATAAGGTTCAGTCCCTGATCGATACAGAAACGGACGTGACGACGGATTCGGCCGGAAAGGTCAAGGCCGGCACTTTGGCGGGACAAAGCGATGCGAACGATATCGCCTCAAAGCTCCGGAGTGAAATCAATGCTTTGGTGTCAGGCCTGACCGGCGTGTTCGATCAATTGAGCGATCTGGGCATCCAGTCGAACGGAAATGACAATTCGATCACTTTGAGTGATTCGACCGCGCTCGACACGGCGCTGGCGAATAACTTGAGCAGCGTGCGGGAACTGTTTACGCAATCCTCGAGTGGGATTGCCGCCAAACTGAGCGCTTACCTCGATTCGACCATCGGCGAAGAAGGCAGCCTGGTGACCCGCCAGGACAGCCTCACCAAACAGATCAGTTCGATTGACACGCAGATCACCGATCAGGAGCGTTTTGTGCAATCGCGCCGGCAGCAACTGATCGACAGTTTTATTGCCATGGAAAAGGCGCAAGCTCAGATCAATCAGCAATTGCAATTTTTGAAGCAACGATTCCCTGCCGCCTGATCGAATCGTGCCAGGACAAACCTGACCGAGCCAGCAAAGCAAACGCGGAGCCCATATGCCAGCCGATGATAACGGAACCCAGACTGCACCGCCGGTGGAAATCATCCTTGATGGCCGGCGCGTGGAATTGTCCGACGTCCGCACGCTCAAATCGCTGCGCACGAAACTCGAACTGCTCGCCATGCAGCAGGACCGCATTTTGTCGGTGGTGCTGGTGGACGGCGTGCCCGTGACAGCCAACGAGCACGAGACAACGCTCGATCATTTTCATCAAGTCAGCGCCGAAACGATCAGCTTGCAGGAGTTCAGCCGCCGCATGGTCAATCAGGCGCTGGATCAAGTGGAAGCGCTGTCCACGCGCGTCGAAGCCGGCGTTTTCCTGGTCCTGATCAACGAATCCAAATGCCGTCAACGCTGGTGGCGCGAGTGGCAGGCGGATTTTCGGGAACCGATTCTGACGCTCGGGTTTCTGCAGGATTTGTATGGGGCAAAATTGCGCGAACTGCAGGTGAACGATCGCCCGTTGGCGATGCATATGGAGGATTTTGGATTGATCGCATGTCTGATCGAGCTGCTCCTGCTGCACCCGGGACCGGTGGGAACGACCACACCGGATCTGGCCCTGTCGGATGTGCTTGAAGCCCGCTTGATCCCCTGGCTGCGGGAATTGAATGCGTATTTAAAGAGATTTCATGAACAAACTTGAATGCCGTTGGGGAACAATCCTCGCAAGCAAACGCCGCTGGCTGGGGCAAATTCCGCTGCATATTGCCGCAGTCGCCGCGTTGTTGCTGAGCGGTTGCGCGGCCACCCGGGAAGCGTTTCACGACCCGATTTTCGGTCCATCCTACCAGCCGGAAAACTTTCGAGTGCGCGCGGCGGCGGTGCCGGATGAGTTCCGGCGGTTGGCCGTTCTCCCGCTGGCCATCGATGGCTCAGGCGCGCAGATGGAATCAGGCCGGGAAGTGCTCGAGCCGGTTTTGCGCGAGGAAATTGGGAAACAGCGCCGGTTCGAATTGGTTTTTGTCACGCGCGATCAATTGAAGCAATGGACCGGCAAAGAGATCTGGACCGCTGAAGAACCGTTGCCCCAGGATTTTTTTGAGCGATTGCGCGAAGTGTTTGACTGCGACGTCGTGCTTTTCTCGCGGCTGACCCAGTTCCGTCCTTACAATCCGCCGGCCATCGGCTGGAACTTCAAACTGATCAACAGCCGAAAGCCTGAGATTTGGTGGGCAGTGGACGAGGTGTTCGACGGCGGGCAGGAGAAAGTCTCGAATGGGGCGCGCCGCTATTACCAGGCTCAAGTCAAGCGCCCCAGCGAACTGGCCGATTCGCGTTCCATTCTGCAATCGCCCCGCCTTTTCGGCCAATACACCGTCGCGGCCGCCTGGGCGACGTTGCCGCCGCGCGTTCCGCCCGAGAATTCGCCTAAAGTTATCACGACAGCCGCCGATAAGACCGTCAGGACGAAACATCAAACTTTAACGCCTGCCACGGACGGAAGGAAGTGACAGAGTATGCAAGTAAATCCTAATCAAAATGCAGGCTCGGTGCCCCCCTTGGGACCACCGACAGCGGCGACGTCCCGTGTCAGTGCGCAGCGCGACCAGGTGCAATTCACGCAAGCGGAAGGGTTGAATGCCGCTCTCAAGCAAACACCCGCGATTCGACCGGGCGTGGTGGAACGGGCTCGGGACCTGGTGGGTGACGTGAGTTATCCTCCGCGCGAAACGATTCGCAGCATTGCCGAACTTTTGGCGCTGCATTTGAACACCGAGGACGAGGAAGATTAGAGTCATCATGCAACGAAACAACCCCTGGCAGTCGTATCAACAAATCGCCACCCAAACCGCGCAACCGGGACAGCTCGTGCTGATGTTGTTTGACGGCGCGATCCGGTTTCTGGAAAAGGCGCGGCTCGGGTTCCAGGAGGAGGATCCTTTGGCTTTTAATCTGACCATCAACAACAACGTGCAGCGCGCGCAGGCCATTATTAACGAACTGAACGCCTCCTTGAACATGACCCAGGGCGGAGAATTCGCCGCCAACCTCCGCCGGCTCTACAATTACATGGATCATCGCCTGCAGGAGAGCAATCTCACCAAACGCGTCAACGGCATCGAGGAAGTCATTCAACGCCTCACCGTTCTGCGCGACGCCTGGTCCGAAATGCTCCGCACGCGCGGCGCCAGCGAAGCCGCCGAACCATTCCCGGTTGCGGCGCTGGCCTGAGCGCCCCTTTTCTCATGCGCTTCGGCCAGTCATTGTTCGAGCTTTACGCGGATTGGAAGCGCTGGACTGAAATCGAATCCGAAGCCATCCGCCATGGCGAATGGCAGCGGGTGGAAGAATGCCAGCAAAAGAAAAATGAGTTGAAAGCTCGGATCGTGGAGGCCACAGGCGCTTTGGAAGCCAATTCGGGACCGGCATTCAGAACCGACCTCGAACGCGAACTGCGTCGCGTCATTGGCGAATTGATTGGTTTGGAAGCCCGGAACAGTGAATTACTGGCGGCCCGCCGCCAGCAGGCCGAATTGGAGCAAAAGGAACTCGATCGCACCTCGCAAAATCTTCGCCAACTTCATCGCGCTTACGCGCCAGGGCCGCGCCAGGGATGGCAAAGGTATTCCTGAACGCAGGACTAAAGTCTTGCGTTTGGGTTGCCGATGAAACTAAAACGAGCGCGTAGCGAATGCCGGAATGCGGCAACAAATCACACGCAAACGCCTTTGGAAACCGACGCGGTTTCAGGCGCTGAGGCTCGAAAGGTAATGCCGCTCGATGCGGCAGCCGCTGCAGGCCAGATCGGCTCGAATTGCAGAGTATGAGTGAAGTTATAGCGATCTCTGCCAGATCATTTGGATGCCGACGGGTCATCCAGCAGCCAATGTTGTACAGGCAATGAGACGAGATTTCCTTTGAGCCCGCAGATACCCATCTCCAAAATTCAGGCAGGCATGAACGCATTTCCGACTGGCGGTCCTGTTCCCTTTCCATTGACGGGTTTGGCCTTGCCGCGCGGCTGGCTCGACGGCGGTCTGGCCATTCTCGATCGAACCGGCCATATCCGTGAGATCAACGAGGCATTCAGCTCGTGGCTCGGTTATGCACCCGAGGCACTGCGCGGCAAACCGTTTACCGGCGTGCTCGCCAGCTGCTATCCGGAATGGGAAGCTCCGCTGCGCGATTTCGAACCGGCCACCAGTTTCGGCCAACTCACGCTCGTCTCCCAAAGCAGCAAGCCCCGGCAATGCTTTCAATTGGAGATCGCCCAGAATGATTCCGGCTATTTCGTGCGGCTCGATTCCGTTCTGCCTTCCTTGACCGACCTGGCGGAAGGGGCTTGGGACGAATACCTGCGCAGCGATCACGCGCGCCGTGAATTGTTCGTCCGCATGCTCCGCGCCGAGGCGCGCCTGAACAATCTCATCAATCACTGGCCCGGAATTATTTTCAGTCAACGCGCCGATTTCACCTTTTCGTTTGTCAGTCCGCAGATAGAAGATCTGACGGGCGTGCCAATGGCCGATTGGCAAAAGCAACCGCAACGGTTCTGGCAGGTGGTGCATGAATCGGATATTGAAGAGTTGCAATTACAACTCAAGTGCGCCACCCAAACGCTCAGCGGCGTCACCAGCACTTACCGCATTCGCAACATCAAAACCGGGCGGGTCGTTTACATCCTCGAACATCGCCAGGCGGTGCTGACCGAAAGTGGTTTGCTCCTCGGTTACGAAGGGGTCTGGCTCGATGTCACCCGCCAGACCATTGCTGAAAAGCGGCTCTCGACCGCTTCCTGGAAAGAAGCGCTGGCCGTGCTCACCATGGGATTGGCGCACGATTTCAGCAATGTCATGGCCGGCATCCATGCGTTGAGCGAATCGTTCCTCGTCCAAACCGATCCCGAGCACCCGTTCCATGAGGGGCTCTCTCTCATCAAACGCAATTCACTTCAAGCCAGCCAGCTCGTCCATCGCATCATCAACTTGCATCATGGCAAAATCGGCGAACGCCAGTACGAAGATCTGAACAAACTCATTCCTGACCTGGTTGATCTCGTGCGCAAGATTCTGCCCCGCACCGTGGAAGTGGCCGTGCAACTCTCGCAGGTGCCGCTGCCGCTCTACGTCGATGCAGTCGAGTTCCGCCAGGTGATCATCAATTTGTCGCTGAACGCGGCTGACGCCATGCCGCGGGGCGGAAAGATTTCTTTTGAAACCACATTGCACACCGAGGCGCCGGCGCCGCAATGCATTCAAGGCAAACTGCCACGGCTTCCGATCGTGCGGCTCACCGTTCAGGACACGGGTCATGGCATCAAGCAAAAGCATTTGAATCTGATTTTCGATCCGTTCTTCACCACCAAAGCCATGAACAAAGGTTCCGGCCTCGGCCTCTACAACGCGCTGCTGTTCGTGGAAAAACATCACGGCGCCATTTCCGTCGAGACCGAGGAAGGCGCCGGCACCGCATTCCATATCTGGCTGCCGATGTCCGATTTCACGGAAGCGGAAATGGAATCGAAATCGGCCCAGACCCGCCGTCAAAGCCTGCTCCTGGTGGGCACGACGGACAAGCTGCTCGAGAACACAGCGGAGTTCCTGCGTTTGAATGGGTATTACGTCGTGCTTTCCTCCTCGAAGGATGACGCCGCCGAGAAATTGCATTCGTTGGATTATCAGTTCACCGGCATTATGGCGCTCGTCGAAAGCCATGATTTCAGCCTGTCCTCATTTATCCACGAGGTGCGCACGCAACGCCTTCCCGTAAAAACCATTTTGCAAATTGTGGGATGCAATCAGGATGAAATGGACACGCAATTCCTGCGTCAGGCCGATTTGATTATTTCGCCAGACATGCCGGAAGATGATATTCTGGAAAAAATGCACTCCCTGTTCGCCCCCAGTTCGTTCGGTTTATGATTTCTTCCAGCACCGCATCCGATAACGCCCTGCACCGCATCCTGATCGTGGATGACGAGGAGATCGTGCTCGTGGCGCTTTGCGAAACGCTGCGACGCGAAGGTTACCAGGTCATCACCTGCACCAATGCCGTTCAGGCGCTCGACATCATCAAAAAGGAACCCTTTTCCGTCATCTTGAGCGATCAACAAATGCCAATGATGAACGGGCTGGAATTCCTCACCCGCGTCAAACAAATCCAGCCGGATACAACCCGCATTCTCATCACGGCAGTGCTGAGCCTGAGCCTGGTCATTGACGCCATCAACAAAGGCGAAATTTATCGGTTCATCGTCAAACCGTGGCTGCGCGAGGAGCTGCTCGTCACGGTGAAGAATGCGGTTCAGCGCTACGATCTCATTTGCCGCAACGGAGTGTTGCAAGCGACGACCCTGGCCATGAACGACAAATTGGCCAAGCTCAACGCGTCGCTGGAAGAGCAGGTTAAGAAAATCGCCGAGCAGAACCGCGCTCTCGAACAGAATTTGCAGCGTTCCGTCGAGTTGTGCGTGCAGACCTTGCAAACGTTTTACCCGCTCCTGGGCAGCCAGGCACGGCGCGCGTTCGAAATCTGCAAGGCCATGGCCATCGACCTGAATTTGTCGCCGCAAGACCGCCAGATTCTCGAAATCAGCGCCTGGCTTCACGACATCGGTTTGGTTGGCGTGCCGCGCCACATCATCAAACGCTGGCATCAGGATCCGGCCAGTTTGGATGAGGCCGAGCTGGCCCTGGTGCAACACCATCCGGTGCTCGGCCAGGAACTCGCCGGGTTCGTGCACAATCTCGAATTGGTCGGCCAATTGATTCGCGCGCATCACGAGCGGTTCGATGGCGCCGGATACCCTGACCGGCTCAGCGGTGAAAATATTCCCTGGCTCGCCCGTTTGCTGGCCGTGGCCGTCAGTTTCGTCGAGAGCAAATACCAGGATCGCGATGCCGTCGAAGTCATCAAACTGGGCAGCGGCACGGCGTTTGATCCCGAGGCTGTCCGCGCTTTTCTGCGCTGTCTCCCGCGCGCTTCAGTGCCGCGCAAAGAGCGGGAAGTTCTCTTGTCCGAGTTGCGCCCAGGCATGATTCTCGCCAAGGGCATTTACACCGCCACCGGGTTGCTCCTGATTCCGGAAGGACAAAAACTCAGCGAACCCTACATCGACAAAATTCGAAATCACAATCGCGTCAGTCCCATCAACCAATCGCTATTGGTTTACTGTTAAACCCCCATGGCTAAACCCTCCACAGACATGATTCTGGCGCCTTCGGTCGTTTCGCGCGATCGCTGGTGGCGGTGTCTCTTCGAGGAATCGGAGGACGCGCAAGTCGTCTGCACCTCCGATGGAATGGTCGTCGAGTTCAATCGGCGCGCCGCGCAATTGCTCGATCTGCAGGGCCAGTACCATTTCAACCTGCATCGCGCCCTCACTGGCAGCACCTCGCTCAAATTGGCTACGCTCCTCAAACGCACTTCCGGCGGGCAGACCGTCCTGTCATCGGTCACCTTGATGTGCGGCGGGCAATTGACGCTCATTGCTGATCTCGCGGTGACGCAGTTCGGGGACGATCATTCGCTCGTGGCCATCAAGGACGCGAGCCGTCGCTGGCGCATGGAATCGCACGTGCAACGGCTCATTACAGCGGTGGATGCGACCCCCGACGTGGTTTTCCTGACCGATTCGGAATACCGGCTTATTTTCGTCAATCCAGCATTTCAAATCGTGACCGGGCACACCATTGAAGATGCGTTGGGCCGCACGGCCGATTTCCTGCGCGCCCCGAGCGAGAAATCGAAAATCGAATCGTATCTCGCGCAGATTGCTGCCGGATCGGATTGGCAGGGAGAAATGTTGAACGTGCGTCATGACGGATCGACCTATCCCGTAGCGGCGACGATCTCCCCGATTTTCGATAAGAATGGCGGGTTTCTCGGTTATGTGTCGTTCGAACGCGACGTCAGCCAGACGCAGAAACTCCAGCACGACCTGCGGCTCGAACACAATTACGCCCTCAGCATCATCAATTCGCTCGACTCGGCGCTCTACACCACCGACCGCGAATTCCGGCTCAGTCACGTCAACGACGGGTGGAAGAAGATGCCGATGACGCATGGATTCCTGCACCTGACCGAACCGCCGCAAGCGGGCCGCCCGCTGCTCGATTACGTGCCGGATCCGGAAAAGCGCTCCGAACTGCTCAGCATTTTCAAATCGGTCCTCTCAGAAGGCAAACCGCGCGAAATCCGCAGTTCCTCGAGCGCCGGACAACATTGGCTGATCAAAATCGCCCCGTGGCAGCAGGAGGGCGAAAACCTCGGCATTCTCTACGTCGTCACCGATCAGACGCAATTTCACGAACTGCAAAAACAATTGTTTCAGGCGCAGAAAATGGAAACAATCGGCGCGCTCGCGGCGGGCGTCGCGCACGATTTCAACAACCTGCTCCAGGCCATTCGCGGCAACGTCAGCTTGCTGCTGCTCGACAATCAATTGTCCGAAACGATGCGCCTGCCGCTCGAACACATCGATCAGGCCGCCAATCGCGCCGAAGACATCACCAAGCAGCTCCTTTCCTTCAGCCGGAATTCGGAGGAGCAGGAGACCGTGCTCGATTTCAATCAGGTCGCGCGCGACATCACCCAATTGTTGAAACGGTCGTCCCGCAACAAGATTGAAATCCGGCAACTGCTCACCGATACGCCGCTCAAGGTGCGTATTGATGCGACTCGCGCGCAGCAGCTGCTTTTGAATCTTTGCGTTAATGCCCAGGACGCCATGCCCAATGGCGGTTTGCTCATCATCACCAGTTCGCTCACTCCGCTCACGGCCGTGCAAGGGGCAAAGGTCAATCAACCTGAGGGAACCAACTTCGTGCGTTGCAGCGTCGCCGACACCGGCACGGGTATTCCGCCGGAGGTCATGCCGCGCATTTTTGATCCGTTCTATACCACTAAAGAAAAAGGCAAAGGCACCGGCCTCGGTTTGTCGATCGTGCACAGCGTCATCACTCGCGCGGGCGGTTTCATTGAAGTGGACAGCACTCCGGGTGAAGGCACCGCCTTTCACGTCTATTTGCCGCTCGTGCAAAGCGGCATGACCAACCAGCCGGTCGTGACTCGCGGCCGCTTGGTCAAGGGCACCGGGCGCGTGCTGGTCGTCGATGACGTCGATCTGGTTCTGGATTTCACGCGCAATTTCCTCAAGGCGGCCGGTTATGAAGTTTTCGTAGCCAAGAACGCCGATGAAGCCCTCGAACTG
>JBFMDG010000249.1:0-9499 GCA_040754135.1 Verrucomicrobiota bacterium | reverse complement strand
CTCCCCCAACGCGTCACTAAGGTCCCCTGACGCGTCTCTAAACTCCCCTGACGCGTCTCTAAACTCCCCCGACGCGTCTCTAAACTCCCCCGACGTGCCGCTAAACTCCCCCGGAGCACCGCTAAACTCCCCCGGAGCAATGCGGAAGGCCAATCGGTGCGCCGGGGGATCCCCCGACGCGTCACTAAACTCCCCCAACGCCTCACTAAACTCCCCCGGCGGCGTCCCGAGGCCTTGCCATGCCACCGGGGGAATTCGGGAAATCACGTAAAGCCTTGAAAATCAACGAAACCATCGTCAAGACGCGCGTTTTCCAATCTGATGACAGCTCTGGGGGGCTCCCAATGCATTTTTTGCCCAGGCTGCCGGTCCAGAGGGGCCTGCAGGTCCACCAAAGATAGGACTCATCGTGAAGGAAAGTCATCGGCGTACGCCGCCAAACCAGCAAAATGCCCTTTAGATGTCAGTGCGGCAGCTCGGCAACAAAACACGATGCCAGCGCGGTATTTCGGTAAAAAGCTTTGCGATGCCAAATCTAGGTCATTTACTGCCACGCCATCGTCATCAACTCTGAATATTCGACAGCATCGATCTCGAACGGAACCCAAGTCATGGGAATGAATCCGTCATCCCCGTTCCCGCGCCGAAATACTCGATTCAGTGTTTCCTGATCAGGTAGCCCGCGATTCTCATGCACCGCAAACCTCAGGTCTGACTCGGACCGAATCAAATTGGCCAGGTCCAATTTGCGGTGTTCCTGTCCACTCCTCGGGACCCAAAAGCAAACGTCGATGCTTCTCATCTCAGGCAGCGGGCATCATGACCCGATGCTCATCGCTTTCATACGCCTGGAGCACAGCGCCGTTCTTGGCGTTGCTCAACCGGTTTGTCCAATCGTACTGCCAGGCCCCGCCGTAAATGGTCGTGTCGCCCGCGGCGTTGAAATTCTGCCAAAGAAGAAATCTGCGCCATTGATAAGATTTGTGCACTTTTTTAATTTCGTTTTTAACGTTGAGATTTCACCGGCCAGAAGAAAGTACTCGCACCCATGACGCCGCACTCCCCAATGCACGGGGATTCAGTTGCCTTCCGAATCACGGCTCCTCGTTTTCGACGAAATTGTATTCTTTGGGAAAACCGCGTGAATACCCCGCTTAAATTCGTTCCATTCCTGCGCGCTTACATTGCAGTCGATCTCGATTGATTTTCCGCCCTTCAGTTTAAAAGCAACCGCTTTGTTGCTGAGAACGACGGCCTTGATGGAGTTTATGCCCCCGTTCCTTTGGTCGTCGAATTCAAAATAGATCCCGGTGTTTTCTGGATGTTGACAATCCTTCTGAACGCCGAACAAAACATAGTGATATTTTTCGGCGCTCTTCGAATTCGACGCTCCACCCAAGCCTTTTTTGAAACCCGCTTCTGTCGCAACAAATTTCATTTTGTACATCGGCGTCAATGTGATCTTTGGAAAAGCGAAAATGGCCAGACAGGTTTGCTCACCTTGTTGAGTTCAACGGTGAGCATTTCTGCTGCGTACCTTTCCAAAGGTGACCCAAAGAACTTCTGCGTCATCGCAAAGGCTATTCCCCGGGCACGCCGTTGCGGCCGATTTTCAGCCCTGTTTTCAGGCTTAAATACCGGGAACGAAAGTTGATCGACCGGTTTCCAATTCAGCCACTTGCTCTGGCGACACAGAAACGGCCCAGAACCAAAGGCATTTGATGCCCGAAGGTCTGGAAACCGATCTGACCCTATATTCAGTTCCTCCGAGGGGAATCACAGGCGGTTAGTAGTAGACAGACGCAGCTTGCAAAGTGCATTTTACTCTTTCCGCAGTCTAAAGAACATACGATGGTGCAGTGTGGAATTTGTGTAGGGACTCGACGCCTCAGGCATAGGATTGAATGGACCTTCGACAGCAAGTGCGCTTTGAAGTGTCAATGTTGGATCCGTCCAGTGAAGCACCACATTTGACTGCGCAGGTCGAATGAAAATCGGAAACTCCTCACTGTCTCCTAGCAGCCTTGCTATGTGCATGCGCGGTTCCCCGTTGACGATGTAGAAGTAGCCTCCAATCAGAATTCGGCGATCGGGCTGAACAGCAACGGCGAAGACAGGGTTATCGGTGTAATGGTAAGTGCTACCAAAAAAGTCATCCAACGTTCCATCGCTGTTCATACGAGCGACACGATACCGCGGTTTTAAGTTTACGGCGGTAAACCAACCTCCCAGCACGATCTTACCATCACTTCCGAGTGCGATGGACGCGACTGTGTTTTCTGCCCCTGGTAATCCCATGCGGTCGGAGCCAAAAGACGTGTCCACACTTCCATTCGCATTCAATCGAGCGATGCAACTCCGAACCCCATGCAAAGAGGCAATGGTAAAAGACCCGCCAACCAGGATCTTTCCATCGAGTTGTTCAATCACGGTGAGAACATAGCCACTCCTCGGTGCAACGATTGCGCTTCGAAAGGACTCGTCGATTGTTCCTTCTGGATTCAGACGCACCAGATTGGTTATGGGAGTGTCATTGACATTGGTGAACAATCCTCCAAGTAGCAGTTTACCGCTTTTTTGAATGACTACCGAGTTGATGAATCCTGGAGTAATTCGTGGATTGAAAGACTGATCGACTTGGCCGTTTTCGGTCAGTCTGGCAACGCCTGTTCGCTCGTGACTCTCCACTTTCGTAAAATATCCAGCGATAATTATTTTTTTATCGGACTGCGTGGCAGCTGCTTGAACTTGACCATCGGTCAAAACAGCTCCGTTGCCGAACGACAAATCGCGTCCCCCATCTGAACCAATCCGGATCACTGCGCCTAGAGTTGCCCCATTGTCGCGTCTGCCCATACCGAGAAGCATTCTGCCATCCGAGTGGATAGTGATCGAATTCACCCACCGATGTTGTCCGGGGATATTCAACACCGGTCCGAAAGTCTCATCGATGGATTGATCTGATTTGAGGCGTGCAATCCGATCTCGAGGAATTCCATTGAAATCAGTGAATCCTCCACCGACTAAGATTTTTCCATCTGGCTGAAGCGCGAGAGAAAGAATCGGTTCATTCGCACCCGAGAACCCACGTCCAAATGATTTATCCAGAGTCGCGTTATTATGAACCCGAGCGATCCGGCTTCGAAATTCTCCATGTATTTTATTAAAGTTTCCTCCAACCAGGACCTTGCCATCGGGATCGGTCGCAACGCAATGCACGGTTGCGTCAGGCCCTTCAAGGCTAGGGTTCAGTGATCCAAATCCGGTATCGAGGTGTATGCCATCTGTATTAACGCGTCCGATGCGGGCCGGTCCATATCCGCGAACAGAAGTGAAATTTCCTGCGAACAGGATCTTGCCATCGTCTTGTAAAGAAATTGAGAAGACGCTTGCATTGGGGACAATGAAATCATTGCCAAACGAATCACGCCCGAATGTGCCATCCAAATCGCCGTTCACGTGTAACCGCGCAATATGGAAACGGGATAGCCCGTTCACAGCAGTGAAATCGCCACCGATAAGAACTTTGGCGTCTCTTTGTATCGCTATCGAGCGAACGACGGCTGCAAATTGCCCGGTCACGCCGCTGCGATTTTCTCCGAAACCGTCTAATGTGCCATCAGAGTTTAGTCGCCCAATGCGGTTACGTGATTCTCCATTCAACCGTGTAAAGCTTCCCCCTATGACTATTTTCCCGTCTTGTTGGAGAGCGATTGCTGAAATCTGGTTATTCGCGCCTGGAAGGCCATGTCCGAAACTAAGGTCCAGAGTTCCATCAGGGTTGAGCCTCGCAATGCGATTACGGGGAATGCCAGACACAAATTTGAAATCTCCCCCAATGAGAATTCTGCCATCGGCCTGCAAAGCGAGACAGTTAACCCGGTCGTCGGGAACGGATGAAACATTTCCAAACGTTTCGTCCAAGCTTCCATCCGGATGGAGTCTCGTGAGATATTGCCGCGATTGCCGATTCATGGTTAGGAAAGAGCCAGCTACCAAAATCTTTCGGTCTGGCTGCAAAACGACAGACATAACAGGGGCATCGGCACCGCCCATTCCGTTCATAAAAGTCCTGTCAGGAATGCCTTCATGGTTCA
Source organism: Verrucomicrobiota bacterium (assembly GCA_040754135.1). GTDB lineage: Bacteria > Verrucomicrobiota > Verrucomicrobiia > Limisphaerales > SIBE01 > JBFMDG01. The sequence continues at coordinate 5,402 of JBFMDG010000249.1, read as the reverse complement.
GTCGGGCGATTCTTCCGCACGAATTGCCAAAAACTCTCGTAAACGTTCCAGCAATTACAAGCTTTCGATCCCACTGCTGAGCGATCACCTGGACGGTGCCGTTGATCGAGTGACCAGCATCGAATGAAGGGTCAAGATCGCCTGAAGCGGCGATAACCGAGAGCGGACCACAAATCTGCAGGAATGCTTTTCCCAGCCAACAGGTGCGGAAGCAACGAGCAACGATTGAGTATCTGTTATTTTTCCCCCTGCCTGTTAAGCAAAAAATCATTCTTCCACTCCAGTGTTATGAATACACAGCCAAATAACAAGCCCCATCGCTCAATCCCAATCATATGACTCATATGAAACATAAGAAAGGTGTCGCCGAAACAGCCGAATGAAAGTCCGCAATATTCGCCGTCGAAAGGCCGGCCGCTTGCAGCCCAAGAATGGCCGAAAGCGCAATGAGCGCGTCCAAATTCGGCGTGCGGCGAAGATAAGGCGGGAGAATCTGGCTGGCGTACTTCTGGCCGGGCCGCCGATCGTCCACGCGCGGTTGCCGCGTGACGTTAAGGCGTAACCACGCGATAAAAACGCGTCGCACTGTTCTGATCGATCCGCACGGTGATCCCGATGGTTCGTGGTTCAGGTTGCGGTGGAATTTCTTCCACGCGCCGCCAGTCGCCAGGGGTCAGCGCATCGCGATATTCGATCCCATAACTCCGCCCATTCTGGATGACCAACTCCATCCGGAGCATGCCCGCTTCCGCATTCACAATCACCAGTCGCAAAGCGCTCGCCGGATCGCGCGGGTCGGTGCCGCTCTCGTATTCATCCCGATTGACCAATCCATCTCCGTCGCTGTCCTCGGCGGCATCGGCCGGATTTCGTTTGTCGAGCCCATGCGCTTCCTCCCAGGAATCGGGTATTCCATCCTGATCCGTGTCCAGGCCAGGCGCGGCGGTCGCACGCCCCGCCGTAGGCAAAGCCGCAATCCAATGGACGGGATCATTTGCGAAGGCATTGACGTTGATCCGCTGCAACGAGGCGCCGGCGCTATCCGCCTCGATCGGCCATGGCGCGTCATGCGAGTAACGCACGTGCTCGACGAGCAGATACGGAACAAATCCGGCATCCGGCCGCGGCGGCATCTGCGGCGCGTCCGGTTTGAGCAATTCGAGATCGTCGCTGTCATTGGCGAGCCGGCCGGAGAACGGTCCAAAAATCTGAACTCCCTGAGGAACGCTGTATCTCAAACGGAACGCCGCCAGCGCCGCGCTGTTGGTTGGAGAAAAATTGACAATCAACGCGAACGCACCGGGCGCAAAAAACTGGCCTTCAGCGAAGTCAAACTCGATCGCGTCATTCAAACGCCAGCCATTGGTGGCATGCGCCGGATCAAACAACGGCACCGTCGTTCCGCTGACATTTTGAATTTCGATGAATTCGAAATCCGGATCTTCTGCGCTTGTCCCATCGGCGGCGGGCGCGTGATACATAATCTCGCTGATCACAATCGGCCCGACCTTTGGGCCGGCATTGGCCAGGCCGCTTCCCGTTCGAAATTCCGCGAGAGTGGGGGGATCATCCCGGCCAAAAGTGCGCCGCAACAGAGGCGCGAACTGCGCGCCGATGCTCGATTCGATCCGGCCCAGCGACACGCCATTTTCGGTGGCGCCGAAATCGACCTGGGCGCGCCAGCCGGTCAGGTTCGCGTTGGCGTCCGTTGCAGAAACGAACAACGAACCGCCATGTGCTGAATTCAAATTGAAACTGGGCGGCACTTCCCCATTGGGGTTGAACTGCGCCTCGTAAAACACGCGATAGCCTCGGGCCGGAATCACGGTGTTTTCGGGAATCCGAAATCGCTTCAAGGAATCGGCTTTGTTGCTGATGAACCAACCGCTGACATTGACCGGCGCGTCCGTTGGGTTGTGCAATTCAATGGCGTCTTCCAGGGGCGGATCGGTGTGCGCCAGGATTTCGTTGATGACGATGTTTGTGAGCACCAGATAATTGCTCGATTCGGGCGAAGGCGAATCCGCAAACCGCACCACCGCGGACTGGCCATCCGGCAAACGGCCTTCCGAGGTTCCCGGCGGTTGCGCGCCAAAATCGATGAAATCGATCGGGCTGTTGGTTGCGGCATACATGCGCAGGGTCTCGCCATATTGATTCAGGCTGAAATTCACGTGATTGGGACCGCGTTCCGGCTCGGCATCCGCCTCGAATTTCACCCAGTTCCCGGGCGCGATAAAACTCAACGGCCCGACGCGGAATTTTGCAATGCCGCCCATGGACGGATCTTCCGTCAGGTAAAGCCCCGTCAGCGAAACGGGATTGAGATCGGGATTGTAAATCTCGAACCAATCATTGCCGCGCACTGGATTGGCCATCCATTCGTTCAGGCGCAGATTGGCCGTGGAACCGAGCGCGGCGGCGCCCACGTTGGCGCGGCCGGGAGTGGGCGATGAAAGCAATTGCCACGAACCGGAACTGCGGCCGATCGACCGGTCGGGGATTTGAAAGCCGAAGAGAACGGCATCCACCTGCTGGCCCAAGCGATCAAACAAGTAAACGGCGCCGCCTTCACGTTTCAAGGATTCGCCGATATTCATATTGGCCGCCGCCGCGATCGAAGGCGCGCGCGAGCCATTCGCCCGCAACAGGAGAAAGCCGCCGGAAGGAATCGTGGTTCCAGAAGGAAAGGTCCATTGCCCCGCACGAGGCCGATCGATGCTCAAGCTGAATCCGCTCAGATCAAACGATTGCAACAGCGGATTGAGAATCTCGATCCAATCGCTCCGTTGCCCGGATTCATCGGCCAAACCCGACTCGTTATCGGCCATCAATTCGTTGAGAACGGGACCGGTCCAGTTGGCCAGGTAATTCGGCGCTCCGGGACTGATGCTCGTGGAAAAACGCGTGATCACCGTGGACCCGTTGGGCAGGCGCCCTTCCGAAAGCCCCTCTGGAATGGCTCCGTAGGTGACGCGGTTGATTTCGGTTCCTGCGTCGCTCGACAGAATGATCGTTCCTCCGGCCGCAGGCAGTTTGAAATCCACGTGATTGCCGCCGAATTGTTCATCGGCGTGCAGTTGGATGTAAGCGCCCGGGCCGATAAACGACGGCAATCGATATTGCCAGGTGCCAGCCGCCGGCGTGGTGAAGTAAAGTCCTTCGAGTGAAACCGGCCGGGTGAGATCCCGATTGTACAATTCAATCCAATCGCCGCTTCCCGACGGCGGATTGGGGAGCCACTCGTTGAGAATCAGCTGCGCTTGAGCTCCCATTTCCACGGCTTCGTTCTCTTGATTCGGCGTCGGGCGCGCCAATTGCCACCGCCCCGAAAATCGAGCCAGCGTCAAATCGGGAAGTTGCAAACCGAACGAGATCGCATCCACGCGGTTGCCGGTCGCATCATAGAGCGCGATACTTTCACCGCTCGAGTCGAGCGCGAATCCGGCATGCAAGCCCGGCAATTCCGAGAGCGCGTCACACCACACCATGAGATAGCCTTCCGCGGGGATGCGCGTCCCATTGGGGAAGACGAACTTTCTGGGATTGCCATCGTCGGTCAAACTCCAACCCGAGAGATCGGCCTCGACGGCGGAAGCGTTATGCAGCTCGAGCCAATCCGAGTGATTCCCGGCCAACTCGATTGCAGAAACATTCTCCGCCATCAATTCGCTGATTTGCACCGGTTGAAAATAAATTATCGGCGCGACCACTCCGGGAGAGCCGCCCTCTTCGCGCGTCTGCCAGTTGATCGGATCGTGGGGATCGCCCGAAGGATCGATGATCTCGATCGAGTAACCCTGGCCATCCGCCTTGTCGGGCCACAGACCACTGTCGCGATATTGCACGGCGGTGATGGTCTGGCCGTTGCTCGCGATCAACGAGAGACGTTCGCCGCCATTGCCGAGGCTGCCGCTAAACCGGCCCGCGACGGGGAGGCCTGGATAACGCGCATCGAAAGCCGCGGGATTTTTATCCGAACTCAGGACCAGAACCGCCCCGGCATCCAACATTGTCCCGGCGGGAAAAACGAAACTGACCCCATCCAATTTCATGCCCGACAGATCCACCGCGGTCGCGCCGATGTTTTTGATTTCGATGAATTCATATTCGTCGCGATTTGCCGGAACCGGGTTGTACATGATTTCCGTGAAGCGGAGTGGAATGCCCAATTCCGCCACTTGAAACAATGCTTCGGTAACGGCGCTCCAGTTGGTTCCGGCGAGGGCGCGCGCCTTGACGAGGGTGGTGGCGTTCAACAAAACCGGCGCGCCGCTCGAAAACACTTTGGCTGCGCTCGAGGGTGTGCCGGCAAAAGCGACACGCGGATCGCTGCCGTCCAGCGTGTAATAAATCGTTCCAGCGGGCGCGGAAATCGAAAGTGGAAAACCGCGCGATACCGGGCCGCCATGCTGGTTGAAGACCGGCGCATTGGTCCAGGCGGATATTCCGGCGCTACGAAAATGATTCAGCATCGGCGTGCGGCGTTGAGTGGCCCAAGTCAGTATGCCCTGGTCCATGCTTGGGATGACGCCCAGCAGATTCGTTTTCAATTCGCGATATCGGAAATGAACGTTTGAAGTCGTCAAAGCCCCGTTGTTGAACATGTGTTTTTGGATGCGATCGGCGAACAACAATTTGAATTCGAAATTATTGCGGAGCTGCTTGTAAAAAGTGGGGATCTCTTCGCTGCGCGCCAGCTGATCGGTGAGGACGTTCTGGCTCGAACTTTGCCCGAAAGTTCCGAACGCGCCTTCGGCATCCCAGATGTAGAAGCGGAATTTCGCGCCGGCCACGCGTTCGCGCGCGGCGCGCCAGTTGTTGTTCGGCCAATCCATCGTGCAGCCGAAAATATTTACCAGCAGGTAATCGACAAAATTGACGAGATCCAGCCGCCGCCCGGCTTCCTCGTAATTGCTGCGCAGGGTCATGCTGCGGTTCATGATCGTCTTCATGCTGTTCCACGCGATGACGTCGCCATCGAGCGGATCTCCAAATTGCGCGATCACATCCCAGTTGTTGCCGCCGCCGTGGTAGGATTGGCAAAAGTTTTTGTCGATCCGCTCGGTCAGGTTGTAATAGCCCTTGTACCGGCCGTTGATGAAAAGGGTGACATTGATGCCATGACTCGTGACCGCGCCCATGTCGTGATGCAAACGGCGCATGACCTCATCCTTGATGAACGGATTTGTCTGATCATTGTGGCCGGCCCGCAAAACAAATTGATCAAACGTCTGCACGGTTGAGTTTGTGAACATCGGGTAACTCAAGTCGCTCAAGCCGTAATCGCCCCGAAAATAAAGCCGGTAAGAGAACTTGCTGCTCGGCTGATAACGCGGACGCAGCCAATCACTCCCCTGCACTCGAATGCCGCAGTCAGCTTGAAAACCTTCGTGGAACGG
>JBFMDG010000248.1:0-9521 GCA_040754135.1 Verrucomicrobiota bacterium | reverse complement strand
TGCGCCGGCGCCAAACGGCAAATCCCAACAAGCCAATTCCCGCGGCGAGGGCATACTCCTCGGGTTCGGGCACGGGGGTGAAAGTCAGGTTCAGGTTGTTTCCGTTTTGGCTGAGGGCAAAGGAGCCGCCGTTGAGCGCGTTTAAAAAATCATCGCTGTTCAACGTGAATTTGCTTGGATCAAAACCGCTGATGCCGTCCGAGGCGGTGGCGATGGTCCAGGTGTAACTCTGACTGGAATTGAAATCGTGCACTGTGCCGGAAACGTTGCCGAGAGTGAGGGACGTCAGATCGATTTGAAACTTGTTTTCGCTGGTAGCGTTGATGGTGAGTGAACCGGTGATGTTAAGGTGATCCCAGCCGGGATCCGCTCCGGCGGAGTTGGCGGCTTGATTGATTTCCCAGACGTACTGCGCGCCGCCTTCCCATGTGGTGTTGCCGGCGTTGAGTGTCCCTGGGCTGTTCCCAGGTGAGATGATGGCGCCGCTGTTCAATACGAGCGGGCCGACCGTGCCTGTTCCCTTGAGGGTGAAACCGGTGTTCACAGTCGTCAAAGAACTGCTGGCAATCGATCCATTCAAAGTCAAAACGGCATGACTGCCCGTGAGCGTGGTCGCGCCGGTATAGGTGTTTTGGCCGGACAAAGAGAAGCTCGAGAGGCCGGTGCTTGTCCCATGAATCGTAAGTCCGCCACTGCCTTCAATCACGCCAGAGACAAAGAAGGAAGCGCCGCCAGACCCGTTTAGGCTTTCTTTTAAGGTGAAAGTGCTTCCATTGTTATCCACATTACCGGCCAGGATAAGCGTTCCAGTATCATTGACCTGAAATTCCGCAGCAGGTTGCGATGCTCCGAATTGGATGTCGCTTTGAATGGTGAGTTGGCCGTAATCGATAGTACTCGAACTAGCCGTCGCGGCGATATGAAGCAGGGCGCCTGATATCAGCGTGGACCTGGTGCTGCTGTAAACCAAAGCCTCTACGGTAACTGACGAATCCAGAAAAAGGTCGCCAACCAAACCGTGGTCGTCGTACATGCTGAGAACGTCGCCTGTGTTTGGCAGTCCATTCTCCCAATTCGAGGTGTCGCTATACGTGGAACTAATTGCACCGGTCCAGTAGTGAGACGTCAGTGGCCGCGGAGGCGGAGGGCCAGAAGCAGCCGCATGGCATTCCGGTTCGTTGCCGAAAGCAAACAAACCCATCAGAAACAGAATGCGCAGGTGCCACCGCGCGCGCCTGGCGGAAGACGTTTCGAACCAGCGCGAAACTGGTTGGATCGCCGCGAACCATAAATTGAATCTCATAGCCCATTTTCATAGAGGCGATGGCAATTTCTGCATAGGCGCATGAATATGTACCCCTGCGCTTTCGCCCTTTCGCGCTTTGCCTCCCGACCTGAGAGCTTTTCTGACACATCGAGCGTAAATCACGTGACCGCACTTCGAACTTCACAGAAGGTAACGAAGTAAAGGCTGTTGTATTGAGTGTGACGCTGTTCTCCTTGTTCCTCGATCTGCGATGGATTGCGGTTCACGAAATCCTCGAAATTCCCCTTCCTTCGTTCCCTTTGTTTGGTGCTGTGAGCCGTCAGTTCCTCCCCCGAACTTGCGGCAATTCATTTCTTGCGTGGCGCAAGGCCTCACCGTTGCAGGTACTTTACCACCGCGTCCGTCCGGCAATGGACCTGAAGCTTTTCGTAAATCCCCCGAATGTGTTTTCGCACGGTGTCGATACTCAGTCCGAGCACGTCGGCAATTTGCTTGTAGGCCTGGCCTCGGGCCAATCCGTCCAGAACCTGAAGCTCGCGCGGGGAGAGTTTTTCGAATTCCGTTTTTGCGGCATCGCGCCGGCTGATGAGTTGAACCACCTTGCGCGCGATTTCGCTCGTCATCGGCGACCCGCCCCGGTGCACCTCCCGGATGGCGGCGAGGAGTTCCGCGCTTGGATTGCGCTTGAGCAGATAACCGGTGGCACCCGCGAGGAGCGATTCAAAAATCCGCTCGGAATCTTCGTAGATGGTGAACATCACAAATTGGGTCCGCGGCAATGCCGGTTTCAACTTGCGAACGCACGCGATGCCGGAGGCGTCCGGCAAATTGATATCCATGATGACCACATCTGGTTTCACTTCCGCCAGTTTGCGGAGCGCGTCGGCCGCATTGGCATGGTGGCTGGCGCACTCAAAACCGGGATCGCTCTCGATCAAGAGCGCGACATTCTCGCGGATCGCATCGTTATCTTCGACCAGAGAAACGCGGATGAGAGGCTCGCTAAGCATCGGGTCAGTTTCCGGCCTGGCCGGCAAACCACAAGATGCACGAATATGCGACTCGGCCGAGCCAGGCAATGGAATTCGTCATCACCGAAGTGAGTTCGATCCCTTGGATTGCTGAGGTTGAACAGTGGAGGGGTTGGAGAGTTGAAGAGGAGTGTGCGGTCGGCACGCCCTCGGCCATCGGACGCGCTTGCAGATCGAACTGAAAGCCAGCGCACTTATTCGAGTAGGAACGCACGGACCATCGCTTGGCTTGCGCGCAGAAAAAGTTAGAGCCAACTCACGTCAGGCTGCTACGCGGAAATTGGGGTCCGCGTAGCATCGAATGTGAGTTCGATTAATGGTGTTTAAGTGGCAAGACCAGTTCAACGCGGGTGCCATGGCCGGGGCAGCTGCTCAATTCCATGGTGCCGCCAATTTCCGCCAAGCGGCGCCGCATGTTCTCCAAGCCATCGCCACGCGATGAGGAGGCTTCGCGCACAAATCCGATGCCGTCGTCCTGGATGATGACGTTCAATTGATTTCGCAGGGCGCGAATCCGGACTTGCACGCGCTTGGCCTTGGCATGTTTGAGGACGTTGGTGAGGATTTCCTTGGTGGTCAAAAGCAGATTGTGCCGCACGTCAGCGGTCAATTCTTCGGCGGGGAGATCGGGGGGAACGTCCAGTTCGCATTGCGTGCCGCTGTTGGCGAAATGTTCCAGGGCAAAATGGCAGATGTAATTGGCAAAATGATCGAGCGAATCGTTCTTCGGGTTCACTGCCCAGACGATTTCATCGAGGCTGCGTACGGTTTGGCGCGCGGTTTGGGAAATGCGCTGGACGGTTTGGCGCGCCTTGCCTGGATTGGCCAACTGCCCTTCAGCCACTTCGCCCAAAAGCGATAATTGCACCAGACTTGCCCCGAGATCGTCGTGCATGTCCTGGGCAATTCGCGCCCGTTCGCGTTCGAGAGCATGACGCCTTTCCAACTCGGCCATTTGACGCTGATACTTGCGGCGCGTGGCTGAACGGACCATGCCGGCTACTCCCGCCACGAGCAACGCCATTACACAAATCTGAAACGCGCGCGTCTCCCACAGATAAGGACGGAAAGTGATCGCCGCGGTCGCTCCTGTTTCGTTCCAGAAACCATCTCCATTGCAGGCGAGCACTTGGAATTCATAATGGCCTGGAGGCACCCGGTTGTAATGGGCGGCGCGGCGCGTGTGCGCTTCCGTCCATTCCTCCTCCAAACCGGCCAGTCGATAGCGGAACCGCACTTTTTCGGGCGTGGCCAGGCTCAAACCTGTGTACCGGATTTCCAGTCGTCGCGCTCCCGGAGCGGCTGTGAGTTTTCCCGGCGCCGAAAACGGGAGCGGTTTGTCATCCACCAACACCTCCTCGATGACAACCGGAGGTAGATTCGTATTGACCGTCACTTTGTTTGGATCGACCGCAACCAATCCTTTGACGGTAGGGAACCAAAGCCGGCCATCCGGGGTGCGGCAGGCTTTCGGACTCGATTGCCCGGTGCACTCCAACGTCGGCAATCCGTCGCCGATGTCGTAGGCGGTGTATTCGATCCTGGAGATTTTTCCATCGGCGCAATCCTCCAGAATCCGGCGGCGCGCGCGCAGAATTCCACGCGCCGTGCTGCACCAAAGATTCCCCAGGCCATCGTCCAGCAGAGAACAGATCGATCGGTGTTGCAGGCCTTGAGCGGCCCCAATGTGGGCGACGCGACCGTTTTTGAGCCGAAATAATCCGCGATTTTTCGTCCCGATCCAGAGTGCGCCGGCGTCGTCGAAATGCAACGCTTGCACAAAGGCATCGTCGAGCCCTTCGCGTTCGCCAAGGCGTTGGAAGCCCTCTTGATTCCAGCGCCAAAGGCCGGTTTGGGTTCCGATCCAAATGGCGCCCGAGTTGTCTTCCATCAGGCTTCGCACATGGCCGCCCGTCCAGCCGCTGGTGCGGCTCACCATCTCGAACGCGGAATTTTCTGTTAAGCGCGCCAGGCCGTGGTCACCGCCGAACCAGACCGTTCCATTTCGCGCTTCAAGCAACGCCGTCACAGTATTGCCGGCTAATGCCGGAACGGCTTCTTCACGCGCGGCATGGAAATGAAAAAGTCCCGCGCCCAGCGTTCCACTCCAGATCCGGCCTTGACTATCCTCGAGGACGGACCAAACCGATGCCGACCGGACATTTGGAGCGGGGAGCGCCTGGATTTGATTTTCGTGGAGCCGCCAAACTCCGCCGCTATTGCACGCAATCCACACGCCGCCGCCACCAGCGGGAGAGACCGAATAAACCACTTCGCTCTCCAACCCGCGCGCTCGATCGAAAACATGAAATGGCCGCGGACGAAGTCGGAGGATCCCAGCGCCGTCCGTTCCCACCCAAATATTCCTTTCGCGATCCTGGAAAATGGCGCGGATGGTTATTTGCGGAAATCCAGGTTGCTTTGAGACATCGACAAAACTTTCATCACGTGAAATTCGATAGAGGCCGCGCCCATAAAAGCCGGCCCACAAATTCCCCGATTGATCGACGCAGGCCGCGGCGGGTCTGAATGCGCCCCAAGGAAAAGGTTTGAATTCACCGGTGCGTCCGTTTTCGAGCACACGTCGATAGCCTGTTTCATAAAGCAGCCAAAGCTCGCCCTGATCCATGCCAACAATGACGGCGTTGTTTCGCAATTCGGCATATTCCATCTGGAAAACATTTGTGCCCTCGAACCCCGCGATGGCTCCGCCGGATCCAGGCCAGAAGCTTTGCCTGGCCCGCTTTCCGCCCTGCTCGATCCACGTTTCAAACGCGATTTTTTGCTGGCCGATGACCGGTTCCGGAACATGGTTCACAACCTGAAAAATTGCTTCGTCTTTTCGCGACCAGATCCGTCCATCCGGAGTGCGGAACAGGACATGTCCTTTGAGCGCGGTGTTGGCCACGAAACGTCCTTCTTCGTACCGCAGCCAATCATCCTTTCCCGTCATGATCCGAATGCCGCGTTCATCGACGATCAGGCTCGAGACGTGCGAATTCATCATGGCCGGCGTATTCTCCTGGTCATACGTGACGAAGCGGGTGCCATCGAATCGAGCCAGTCCGTTAAAGGTGGAAATCCAAAGATACCCTTCGGCGGTTTGCTCGAAGGCAAGACCCGAGCTTTGCGGGAGTCCGTCCTGCACTTGCCATTGGGAGATGAGGAATTCATCCGAGGCGCGGACAGAAGAATTCAGAATCAAGGCGACGGCAGAGGCCATAATGAAGGCCGCTACTAACGAAGACGCGGACCGAAGTCGATGGCGGAGCATGACCGTCATGAACGCCCACCGCAGCGCCTGTCTGCATTTTGAAGCGTGGAGGTGGGCTCGAACGCCTGGCGTTTCGAGGTCGCTGCGGCGGGTGTTCGACACGGCCACAGTCCAACAACGGAGCGAGATGATCAGGCTCGCGATCACAGATTCAGATTCAGCGTAAGCGCCGGAGTTTTGCGAATTTCCCAAACGGAAGAAAGCCTGGAGTTGAATCGCTGAAACGTCCGCTCGACCCGTGACTCTGCGCTTCAGCCGTCGCCGCGCAACTGGTCCAATGTTGGCTGAGGACATTCACGCCGTGCATCATCTGCACGCCCTTTCTGCCTGAAGCGCGGGACTCCAAACAATCAGCACTTCAAATCTGGCGCTCGGGCCGGCTGTGCGGGCCCGTTTCGAGACGAATGTTTCACTCCGGCTTTTGCTTGAGCCCGTCGCGGGTTCGGTGCTTAATGCGTGCAACACGCTTATGAAAACTCAAAGTCATCCCAAATCTTTTTCTCCTGTCACTCGCCGCACTTTTCTCAAGTCGGGAGCCATCCTCACCGCCGGATTGGCATCGCTCGGCCTGCCCGCCCGCGCGCAGGTCAACAAAAACAGCAAACTGCGCATCTTCCAAATCGGCGTCGGCGGCATCGGCGGTTTGGAACGCAACGGCCTGAAAGGCCATCCCATGGTCGAGTGGGCCGGCTTTTGCGATGTGGACCAGCGCGAATTGGACAAGATTCAAAAGGAACATCCCAATGCCTGGACGGTAAAAGATTACCGCGAAGCTTTCGCCAACAAAGCCGGCGATTTCGACGCCGTCATTGTCGAGGCGCCGGACTTTCATCATGCGCCGATGATGCTCATGGCCATGAAGCACAACAAACATATCTACGGCCAAAAACCTTTGGTGCATCAACTGGATGAACTGCGCATGATTCGCGACGGTTTGAAAGCGCGCCCGGACCTCGTCACGCAAATGGGCAATCAACGCTCTTGCAACAAAGGCCGCATGCAATCGGTGGAAATTCTCCGGCGCAATCAACTCGGCCGGCCGATCGAAGCATGGGTCTGGACCGGCGGCGTGGCGCGCGGACATTATTTCACCGATCCATGGAGTTCCTACCCGCCGGCCAAGCCCGTCCCGGAATATCTCGATTGGAACCTGTGGCGCGGACCCATCAGCACCGACCTCCCCTATAGCGACGATCTCGCGCCACGCCGCTGGCGCGCTTTCTGGGAAACCGGCGGCGGACAACTCGCCGATTGGGGATGTCACCTGCTCGATCTCCTTTATTTCGCCTACGACATGCCATCACCGGAAGCGGTCCTGACGCATACGCCGCGTCCTTCGAACACCGGCCACACCGCGCACAATCAAAGCACCATTACTTACCCCGGTGGCGGAAAATTCGTGCGCGAGAAGTTCGTCGTGCATTACAACGACGACGCTTTGTTGCCCTCGTTCGTCTCACTGGGCCTGCCGCCCACAAAAGTTGGCGCCAACCACACCATGGTTGTTTGCGAGGAAGGAACGCTGCTGCTCGAAGCCGACGGCAGAATCACGATTTTCCGCAAAGGAACCAAAGTGGAGAACGAACCGATGCCGGAAGTTGAGCCGCGCAACCATTGGAAAGATTGGGCGGACAATTGTCTTGGGGCGAAGAAACCGCTCTGGGCGCCATTCACGATCGGCTGGCGCATTACCGAGCCGGCGTTGCTCGCCGTGAAAGCCACGCGGTTCCCCGGTCAGGAACTGGTTTGGGACGCCGCCAACTTCCGCTTTACCAATCACGAGAAGGCAAATCAGGAAATCTTGTCGCGACAATATCGCGAAGGCTTTGCTCCGCCGCAGGTCAGCTAATCCTTTGCTCTGAACCGGGGATCGCGCCACCCACGCGCGATCCCCTTTTTATTGGAACGATGGTCATTTGAAACGACGATGAAACTTCTAAAGCGCCTCGCCATCCTTGTCCCGCTATGGTTCGCGTTCGCATTTGCTGCCATAGGCGCGACGAAGCCGAACATCATTGTCATTCTTTCCGATGACATGGGATTCTCGGACATTGGCTGTTACGGCGGGGAAATCGAAACCCCGAATCTCGACACGCTGGCGCGGAATGGTGTGCGGTTCACCCAATTCTACAACACCGCTCGGTGCTGCCCCACTCGCGCTTCGTTGCTCACCGGCCTTTATCCGCACCAGGCTGGCGTGGGCCACATGATGGAGGATCGCGGGCACGACGGTTATCGCGGCACTCTAAACCGGCAGTGCGCGACCATTGCCGAAGTGCTGAAAACGGCGGGCTATCGCAATTACGCCGTCGGCAAATGGCACGTCACCCCCGGTCAAAATGCGGAACGATTGGAGAAGCGCGACCATTGGCCTTTGCAACGCGGATTCGATCGGTACTACGGCACCATCCATGGCGCCGGAAGTTTCTTTGACCCCAGCTCGCTGGTGCGCGACAACCAACTCATTACGGTGGCGAACGATCCCGAATATCAACCGGCGGAATATTACTACACCGACGCCATCAGCGACCACGCTTCGAGATTTATCCGCGAACACGCGATGGCAAATCGCGGCCAGCCATTCTTTCTTTACGTGGCCTACACCGCGGCGCATTGGCCGTTGCACGCGAAGGAAGCGGACATCGCCAAGTACAAAGGACGTTACGAGGCCGGTTATGAGCCGATCCGCGCGGCGCGCTGGGCGAAGCAAAAACAAATGCGCCTGGTCGATCCGAAATGGGGGCATGCGCCGGCCGCGGAATCATGGGAAACCGCAAAAAACAAAGCGTTCGAGAGCCGTTGCATGGAGGTTTACGCAGCGCAGGTCGATGCCATGGATCAGGGAATCGGCCGCATCGTTGCCGAGTTAAAAGCGCAAGACCAGTTGGACAACACTTTGATTCTCTATTTGCAGGACAACGGTGGGTGCGCAGAATCGATGGGCCGCGGCACCAACTTTACAGCGCGCGGCGCACACCCGACGCTGCCGCCCATGAACAAAGAGGCGCTGCAGTTCAACAGCGTTCCGAAGCAAACGCGCGATGGCTGGCCGGTGCGCCAGGGTTACGGCGTTATGCCAGGCGGACAGGACACCTACATCGCCTATGGCCGCGGCTGGGCAAATGTGAGCAACACTCCGTTTCGCGAATACAAACATTGGGTCCACGAAGGCGGCATCAGCACCCCGCTCATCGCGCATTGGCCGGCGGGGATTCCGCGGAGCCGCCACAACCGTCTCGAACATCAGCCGGCCCATCTCATCGATATCATGGCCACGTGCGCCGATCTGGCGGGCGCGACTTATCCGTCCGCGCGGGCCGGCCACAAAATCAAGCCGATGGAAGGAGTGAGCCTGCGACCGGCCTTCTCCGGGAAGCGCCTCGATCGTTCCCAGCCAATCTTTTGGGAACACGAAGGCAACCGCGCCGTGCGCGATGGAAAATGGAAACTCGTCGCCAAGGAAAATCAGAAGTGGGAACTCTACGACATGGAGCGTGACCGCACAGAATTGCATGATCTGGCCAGCGCGCACCCTGAGAAAGTGAAAGAGCTTGCCGCAAAATGGGACGCTTACGCGGCGCGTGCGAATGTTTTGCCCCTGGGCGGCTGGCGTGCGCGCAACGCCGCTGCATCGAGTGCGCCCGCTAGAAATCCGTAGGAGCGAGTTGGGCGAATTTTGAATTTAAATCCACGCTCCCGTAGCAGCCTGACGTGAGTCAGCTCTAACTTTTTCTGCGCGCATGCCATCCAACCGCCCGTGCGCATTCCCACGCGAAAAATCGCGCTGGCCGTCCTGAGATCCGGCAAGCGCGCTGCCAATCACCAAGAGGCGTTTTGACCAGAAACAAATGATCGAACTCACATTCGATGCTACGGCCATTTTGAATCTTGGCTCCCGTAGCAGCCTGACGTGAGTCGGCTCTAACTTTTTCTGCGCGCATGCCATCCA
>JBFMDG010000247.1:0-9526 GCA_040754135.1 Verrucomicrobiota bacterium | reverse complement strand
CTTTGGCCGCTGCTCGGTTTCATTCTTTTGCCAACCGCTACGCTTTGGTATTCCGCAGTCCATAATTGGTTCGGCGGGGAGTGGAATCTGTTCACGTCATTCGGGCTGTTCGTGTCCGTAATCATCGATCTCTCGCCCATGGGACGCCGGCGTGCACCGGTGGAGCCTGCGTGAGCCGATTGGCGCTATTCGCTTTTACTCTTTGCTTAAGAAAAGGGTGAGGCATTTGCAGGCGCCGCCTGCTTTGATGAACTCCGTCATGGGCAGTGCATGGCACACGTAGCCGAGCCGGGACAAGTCGCGGCAAAGCGCGGGGCAATTCTCCGGCAGCAGAATTTCCAATCGCAGCACGACGGCGTTGCATGCAAATTGCACCGCTTCTTCCTCCGAAACCTCAATCAGTGGCGTTACATGCTCGGCAAGGGCGCGCCGGCCCTATTCATCAAACGCGGGCGGAAACCAAATCGCGCCTCCGCCAGGCAACGGACAAAAGCAGGTGTCGAGATGATAAAAGCGCGCATCAACCAATTCCACCGAGATCGCCAGGCAATGCAGCGTTTCGCTGATCCGTTGATGCGCTCGGACATCGGAACGGAACCGATAACCGCACACGAGAATGTCCCCGGCCATCAACGCGTCCCCTTCTCCTTCAAAGCAGGCGCTTTCCGGCATGCGAAGGATGTCGTACCCATGCCCGCGAAACCACCGCTCAAAATGAACGGTTTCACCGCGGCGTTCCTTAAACCGGAAATTGCTCAAAAAAACGCGCGAGCCTGCGACGAGTCCGGCGTTGGCGGTAAAGACCATATCGGGTAAGCCGGGCTGCGGTGGAATCAACTCGATTTCGCAACCGAGCTTTAACAATGCGTCGTGCAAACGCTGCCACTGCGCGCGCGCCAGTGGCGCGTCCACGGCATGACGACGATTCATCCACGGATTGATCTCGTAATCGATGGCGTAATGGTCAGGCGGGCAAAGGAGTGCCTTCGGCATGAGCGTTAGGCTCCCGCGCCGGCGGAGCCAGATATTGAGTCAGTTCACGTAAGAATGGTTCCAGATCCGTGACCAAGCCCAAGGCTTGAAACGAGCCGCGGTCCGCCAGCTTCGTCACCACGGCGGGATTGATGTCCACACAAATCATTTTCACACTCGCGGGCAGGAGATTGCCAGTGGCGATCGAGTGCAACATTGTTCCCATGAGCAGCGCCATTTCCACACCGCCAATCCGCGCACGCATCGTTTTTTGCGCGACGAGGACGTCAGTGATGACCTCTGGCAATGGGCCGTCATCGCGAATGGATCCGGCCAGCAGGAAATCCACGTGATGCCGCACGCATTGGTACATGATGCCGCTCTTGAGGATGCCTTTCTGGACAGCCGCGGCGATTCCGCCAGCCGCACGGATGGTGTTAATGGCGCGCAAATGATGGTTATGCCCTTCATCGGCCAGCGCGCCTTTTTCCAGATAGACCCCAAGTGAGGTCCCGAGCAATGCATGTTCGATGTCATGAACCGCCAGGGCATTGCCGGCGAAGAGCAGTTGCACATATCCCCAAGCAATCAGATTTTCGAGATGTTCCCCCGCGCCGGTGTGCACCACCGCCGGACCGGCAACGACCAGAATTTTGCCTCCGGCCTGGCGCGTGGTCCGAAACTCATCGGCAATTTCACGGATGACCGCGCTCTTCGGTTTTTCTGTGGAAACATTGCTGGTCATGAATTCAAAGACACTGCGTCGATGTGTGGCCCGTTGATAAGGGACAACGCGCAAGCCACGATGACCCGTCACGATGAGCATGCCTTTTTGGATGTCACAGAAGCGGACTGGCCGGGCGGTTCGAGTTGCGGGATCAACCACAATCCCGCTGTCCATGAGGGTGGGTTGAACTTCGATCCATTGGCCTTCGAACCGCACGAAAGTTTGTTGATTACTCGTCGCGTAAAAATTCTCCGGATAAACCCCGTCGGCAGGCGCGGGCGTGAGTTGTGCCGACCCTTCCTCGATCACTTCGGCCCCATGCTGGCGAAGCCGGCGCACCAAATGGTCCACAAACTCGGGCGATGGCCCGGACACTTCGATGCGAGCGTGGCTCGGGTCGGTCCGATGTTTGCCGACAGTGATGTCGAGGATTTTGAAATTGCCGCCCTGACTTAAGATTTCATCGAGCACTTTGGGCAGGAGCAGCGAGTCGATGATGTGGCCCCGCAGTTCGATCTGTTCGGTAAACATGGGCCTCCCGGAATAATTAAGTTTTGTCCGATGCTTCTTTTGCAGCCGGAGGCAAGGGGGTCGAGAGACCGATGAAAGTGCCGTCGGGCGCTCGAAGATAAGCGACCGTGGCGCCCCATGGCATGAGTTTCGGTTCGGCGAGGGCGAGCGCGCCGGCAGCCAAGGCCCGCGCGAAAGTGCCGGGGACATCGGCCGTGAAAAAAGCGACTTCGACGCCTGCAGCCTGGCCATTCTCCGAACGAAGATATTTGCCAGGCATAAGGAGTTCGCCGAGGCGGTGAGAACCAAAAGCAAGGATGGTGGCGCCGGTGTCCAATTCACCATAATCAAGAGCGGCATCAAAAAATCGGGTCTTCATGCCGAAGGCGCGCCGGTAAAAATCCAGGCTTGCACGGACGTCGTTCACGTAAATCGCCGTTCCAGCATAGCGCGGCGGGGCTTGATGGGGCTGAGGCTCGATTGTTCGAGTTTCAGGAGTGTTCATTAGAGGCAGTTTTCAATTGCATCCGCGGGCCGGCGAATTGCATCACGTTGGTTTTGAAATCAGAATTGTCAGGCATCCCATCGGCGCTCAGCCCTCGCGAACGAAAGCCCGTGGACGCGCATCACTCCTGCAATTCATCAAACTCAGTTGCCATTCAACAACCGAGCGGCGGCGCGCGAGGCGCCCCACGTTACGCGAACAATTCTTTGATCGGCCGGCCCAATCCATCCCGCGTCACGTAAAACGGACGTTTCTCGACTTCATAAGCCAGCTTCGGCGAGATGCCCAGCGCGTGGAAGAGCGTGGCGTGGAGATCTTCGATCACGACGCGGTTTTCAAGCGTCTTGCACGGGCGTTCCTCGGCCGTCTTGCCATAAAGAAAGCCCTTTTTGATTCCGCCGCCGAAAAGGAGGACGGAACCCGCGTCGGTGAAATGCCGATGCATCCCGTAATGAGTGAGGCTTTCGATCTTCTCTGGAACCGGCACCTGGTCTTTGACTTTTTTGTCGGGCTTGCCTTCGGTGAGCATGTCGCGGCTGAATTCGCTGGCCAGGACAATGAGCGTGCGCTTGAGCAAGCCGCGTTCTTCGAGATCGAGGACCAATTGAGACACGGCGCCATCGATCTGTTTTTTCATGTTCACGAGTTTTTCATGACCATGCTCGTGCGTGTCCCAGTTCAGGAATGGTATGTATTCCGTGGTCACTTCAATGAAGCGCGCGCCCACTTCGCAAAGCCGTCGGGCCAGCAAGCAGCCCAGCCCAAAACGCCCGATCGTTTGCGCCTCATAACTGCCATCCCGCGTTTGATTCGCTGAAACCGCTTTGCCGGGATCCACACCGTCGGGCAAATATTTCTTGAGCGACTCTTCGGGTTCGAGCGAGAGATCAAACGCTTTGGCCGCCGGCGAACTGAGCAAACGGTCGGCGTTTTCCATCGCGCGCAATAACGATTGTTTCTGATAATCGCTGCCAAAGTCGCCGATGGGACTTTGGGCCAGCAGTTTTTTGTAGAGCTGTTGCCGATTCTCGAAACGGCTCGGGCTCATCCCCGCAGGGGGGCGAACGCTGTCGGCGGCTTGATGCGGGTAAGGGATGTTAAACGGGCCATATTCGCTCCCGAGAAAACCGGCATTATGAAACGCTTTCAATTCCTCGCCTTCCCCGACATCGAAACGCTGGCCGATGTTGATGAACGCAGGCACGGCGGGATTGAGCGGGCCCAGCGTGCGTGAAATGATCGCCCCAATGTGCGGGGCGGCGACCGTTTGGGGCGGGGCATAGCCGGTGTGCCATTGGTATTGATGCCGCGAATGCAAAATGAAACCGAGATCGCCGGCGGTGTAGGTGCGAATCAATGCGCCGCGATCCATGATGCGCGCAATCCGTTCGAGCCCGGCGGAAATCTTGATGTGATCGACGGCGGTATCAATGGCCGGAAAAGTGGACAACACGCGGTTGGGATCGAGTCCCGGTTCGAAGGGCGTGTAGCGTTTCGGATCGAAAGTTTCCGTGTGCGCCATGCCGCCGCCCATCCAGAGCACGATGAGCGTGTCCGCAGTCGGCTGGATCTTTTCCTCGGTTTCGTTGGCCAGCACATGCCGCGGGTAGCCCGCCGCCAAAGCGCCGAGCGTGGCCGCCGATGCAGTTTTCAAAAAATCACGGCGATTCAACGTATTCGGTTTCATAGGCGTGGTTTGTTCAATGTGCGGGAGTTTGTCAGGGTTAATAAATCAGCTGGAATTCCGGCAGCATCGTCATGGCCCAAAGCAAATCGGCGACGCCTTCTTTTTGCACGGGCGAACCCAAAAGTGCTTGCGCGGTCCGAAATTCTTCAGGGGTCGGCTTCCGGAAAAGGGCGCGTTCATACAACGTCTCAATCACTTCCCGTTCGGTGTTCGGCAATTCTTTGAACAGGTGATCCGCTCCTTCATCGAGGAGCTTCGCCAGGGTGGCGCCATTGGTCAGCTCCAATGCCTGCAGCGTGGTGGCCGCGGAAGCTCGCGAGGTGATCACTTGCTCTCGATTCGGCCGGCCCAAAGCCGTCATGAGCGGATCATTGTTCAACAGGGAAGCGCGGACTTTGCCCTGCACGGACACGAGTGCCATGGCCGATTTCAATTTCGGTTCAATGTGCCATGGCCCCAGTTCCAGTCCGCCCAGGTCCGATGTGGCGATCCAACCTTCCGGCTCGAAAGAAGGTTTTTGCCAATCTTCAAATTTGTTCGTCGTGCATAGCCAGGTCGAGTCGCTCACGAAATCGGTCATGCGTTCGATCGGAATGCCATTGTCGGTTTTTTGATTGCGCAAGCGCACATAAACAAGCAGCCCCGCCGGATTCGGGTTCGCCCCCGCTTTGTCATCCACGGAAGCGTTCGTCCCGGCAATGGCAATCAGGTTTTCTCCAGTAATCAGGTGCTTGCGAATGTCGAGCAATCGCGGTTTTTCCCATTCCTTGCTGCCGCCGGCCTCCTTGCCATTGATGTAAACCGTGAAACTGTTGTCGCAACTCGCCAGGACGGAAGCTTCCGCCGGAATTTCCGCGAGGTGGAAGGTTTTGCGGAAGTAAACCGTTTCAGCCGGGGCGCTCTGATGGGCTTGTGGCGAGATCCAAATCCAGCGTGGTTCCTTCGGCCAGGAGGTATTCAACGAGGCCGGATTGGCCACGACAGAAAAATCAATTTCGCTTGTGGCCGGCATTTGGCCCCAGCGTTGCGTGAGCAAAGCGAGCGCATCATAAAACTGTTCGGCCGTCATGCGCCGCACCACCGGTCCTTGAAACACATATTCCTTTGCTTTCAATTCGGACATTCCAATGGCCGGCAATTGATAAGATCGAGAGGTCAAAATCCGCTCCATGGTTTTCCTCAAATCATACCCGTGCTCCGCAAAATCCGCGGCGAGCCAGTCGAGCAAATCAGGGTTCCAGGCCGGGCTATCCATTTCGTCGAGCGGTTCAACCAATCCGCGCCCCATAAAACGCGCCCACAAACGATTGACCATGGTGCGGGTCAGCCGGCCATTTTTCGGCGAGGTGATGATTTCAGCGAGTTGTTTCAAACGCTCGCGTTTCGGCAACGCCGGATCGATGTTACCGAGCTCGGGATAAATGAATTTCATCGTCGCCTGCTTGCCCGTTGGCGCATCGCACTTGAACATCTCCATCGGCCCTTCCGCATAAATGCTGGCCAACCCATAGGCGTCGGCCAATTCCCAATCGTTGATGAAGCTGTCGTGGCAGGAAGCGCATTTCAGATTCACGCCCATAAAGATTTGGGAAATGTTTTGCGCCGCCTGCATTTCCGGAACCTGGCTGGCATTAACGGCGCCGCGCCACACGATGCCTTTGCTGAAGCCGAGTGAATCTTCGTTCGGATTGATCAGCTCCGCCACGAACTGATCGAACGGTTTGTTGGTGGCCAATGCGGTGAACAACCAGCGCGAGATTTGTTTGCGCCCGCCATCGATGTAGCCCGTGCCGCGGTAATCATTCCGCAACATGTCATTCCAAAACGTCAGCCAATGCTCGGCGTAACGGCGATTGTCCGCCAATAATTGCTGCACCAGCCGGCGGCGTTTGTCGGGCCGGCGGTCTTGCAAAAACTGTTGCAACTCTTCCGGCGTCGGAAGCAGGCCGATGACATCAAGATATGCGCGTCGAGCAAAGATCCGGTCATCCACTGGCTTCGGCCATGCCATGCCATGCTTTTTGAAATAAGCGTCGATGAAAAGATCCACCGGTTCGGTCAGGCCGGAATTTTTTCGGGCTGCGGGAGGATTGGGGCGGCGGGGTTCCAGCGGCGCCACCGGAGCCTTTTTGAACGTGAAGCCTTCTTCCCAGCCCACCCCTTGGTCAATCCAGGCGCGCAACAGAGCGACCTGCTCCGGTTTCAGCTTGGATCCTTTCTGAGGCATGATGTTGTCGGGATCGAGGCCGGAGACCAGTTCGATCAAATAGCTTTCGGCGCTTTGGCCAGAGATTACGGCCGGACCGGACTCGCCGCCTTTGAGCAGGTTTTCACGAGTGTCGATGTTGAATTCCCCTTTGCGTTTGCCGTTGCCGTGGCATTTGACGCAACTGTTTTCCAGCAAGGGCCGGATCTCCTTGTCAAAACTCACCTTCCGATCGACAGGAGCGGGCAGGGAATGGATCTGCTCGGGTGTCAGCTTTGCCGAGACCAGCACCATGGGACTGGCCAACAAAGCCAACACCAAAATCCAGCAATTGGGTTTCATCGAATCAGAAATTTAATAACCGCGCGGGGAAAATACAGCGCAAATTTTGGGGGCGCGCTTGGGCGTGATTCTCACACCCGATCTCCCCAAGGGCTTCGCGATGGCCGAGATCGGATCTATAACGTGAAAGCTTTACCCGCAATTCACCGTCCCCCGAACCGTGGCCAAAGTGCCGTCGCCACTGCGGTTTGCGGTTTGCCGGCACCGTCCAAAAAAATGGGCCAAGGTTTGATCGAAGTGTTTGTGTAATCGGCGCGTGTCAATCGCGGGCCACGGGTTTTGGGATTTGCAACCCACCCCGTCCTGTCGTAAAAGTGCCCTTCTGTCATGTTTATGAAACCTGAAGTGGAGTTATACGATACGACCCTGCGCGATGGCAGCCAGGCGGAAGGCATCAATTTTTCGGTGACGGACAAGCTCCGGATTGCCGAACGGCTCGATGCCTTTGGTATCCATTTCATTGAAGGCGGCTGGCCGGGCTCGAATCCCAAGGACATGGAGTTTTTCGCCCAGGCCCAGCGCATCCATTTCAAAAACGCCAAACTCGCCGCTTTCAGCATGACCCGCCGCAAAGGCGTGACCGTCGAAAAAGACGAGCAAATGCGCATGCTGCTCGAGGCGGAAACCCCCGTCATCACAATTGTCGGCAAATCATGGCTGCTTCATGTGACCGAAGTTTTGCGCGCGTCGCCGGACGAGAATCTGGCGATGATTGCCGATAGCATCCGCTTTTTTAAGGATCACGGGAAAATTGTCTTTTACGACGCGGAACATTCTTTCGATGGCTACAAGAACGAGCCTGATTACGCGTTGGCGACCTGGCAGGCGGCCGAAAAAGCCGGCGCGGATGGAATCGTTCTTTGCGATACCAATGGTGGCAGCCTTCCCGGCGAGGTCAGCCGCATCACGGCAGTGGCGCGAGGCAAACTTTCCTGTCCAATCGGCATTCACACCCACAATGACATTGGCTTGGGTGTGGCCAACGCGCTCGCCGCCATCGAAGCCGGCGCGACCCATGTTCAGGGAACGATCAATGGCTACGGCGAACGCACCGGCAATTGCAATCTGACCACGGTCATCCCCAACCTCGTGCTGAAAATGGGGAAAAAGTGTTTGCCGGAATCGGCGCTCTCCAAATTGAAGGAGCTGTCACAGTACGTCGATGAGATCGCAAATATCCGGCATGATCCGCGGCAGCCATGGGTCGGCGCGGCGGCCTTTGCGCATAAGGGCGGCATGCACGTTCACGCGGTCGATCGCGTGGCCAAGAGCTACGAGCATATCAACCCGGAAACTGTCGGCAATGTCCGCCGCGTGCTCGTCAGCGATCTGGCCGGACGCAGCAACATCGTGATGAAAGCCCAGGAACTGGGTTTCAAGATCGCCAACGACACTCCCGAACTGAAAGCGATTCTGAACCGCATCAAAGATCTCGAACACCAGGGTTACGAATATGAAGCGGCCGAAGGTTCATTGGCCATTCTCATCCGCAAAATTCTCAAACACGAAGAGTCGCCTTTCAAGGTCGAGGCCTATCACGTCTCCATGCGGCGCGATGGCCATTCTTCCGTGTGCGAAGCCACCGTGAAAGTCAGCGTCGGAGACAAACGCGCTCACACCGTGGCGGAAGGCGACGGGCCGGTGAATGCCCTCGACTCCGGTTTGCGCACGGCTCTCGTGAAATTTTTCCCGCAACTCGAGTCAGTGCAGCTCACCGATTACAAAGTCCGCATCATTGACACCGCCACGGGCACCGCTGCCAAAACCCGCGTGCTCATCGAATCCAGCGATGGCAAAGAAGAATGGGGCACCGTCGGGGTCAGCGAAAACATTGTCGAAGCCAGCCTCCAGGCCCTCGTGGACAGCATGGAATACCGGTTGTTAAAAAAGTGAGATTAACCCGGGACCTCCCCCCATTTAACTCATTTAACTCTTTTAACCATTTAACTCTTTTAACTCTTCAACTTTAACAGTCCTCCCCTCCATTCATCCGTCATCGAATTGCCATGCCCGACATCCCAAAAGCTTACGAACCGCAAGCGGTGGAAGACAAATGGTACCAGTTCTGGCTGGACCGAAAATGTTTCGTCGCCGATCCCGCGCGTGTCAGCGACAAGCGTCCGCCTTATTCCATTGTCATTCCGCCACCGAATGTCACCGGCATGCTCCACATGGGTCACGTTCTCAACAACACCATTCAGGATATCCTCAGCCGCAAAGCGCGTATGGATGGCAAGGAGGTCCTCTGGCTCCCCGGCACCGATCACGCCGGCATCGCCACCCAGGTGCAGGTCGAGAAACAACTCTGGAAGGAAGAACGCAAATCGCGCCATGATATCGGACGTGACGAATTCCTTAAACGCGTCTGGGCCTGGAAGGAGAAACACGGCGGCATCATCATTCAACAGCTCAAAAAACTCGGCTGTTCCTGCGATTGGACGCGCGAACGGTTCACCATGGATCCGGAATATTCCCGCTGTGTCCAGATGGTGTTCGTCGATCTCTACCGCAAGGGGCTCATTTACCGCGGCAAACGCATGGTCAACTGGTGCCCGGCCACGCTCACCGCGCTCTCCG